>JAUHZI010000029.1 GCA_030426105.1 Bacteroidia bacterium
AGAAGCATCAATTTTTGAATCATCAATTAGACGAGCGTTAGCCAATTGATTTTTTAATTTAGCTAACCTTGCCTCCATCAGACCTTGTTCTTCTTTTGCTGCATCATATTCTGCATTTTCAGATAGGTCTCCTTTATCAATAGCCTCTCCAATTTGCTTGGAAATACGAGGTCTTTCGACTCTTTCTAAAAACTCTACCTCTTCTTTTAATTTTTTTAATCCTTCTTCGGTAAAATAGTTTATTTGTGACATAATTTTACTTTTTTAAGTACTTCATATAAAACAGAAAGAGAACCTGCGTTTTGCAGGTTCTCTTTGAATCAATATATGTGTTAATTGTATCTCTTGCTTATTTAATGTTTAATCTAGCTCCAACTGTATGAATTGGACCAAACACAGAAGCTCTATAAGTATAATCTAACCCTATAGGAGATTTAGATTCTCCGAAAGGAAAGTCTACTGATAAACCAGCTGTTAAACCTGTTAAAGCTGTAGTTCTTGTTTCTTTATTTAATATTCCGTTTTCAAATACATAACCAGCTCTTAACATCATAATAGCTTTTGATGTTGTCATTGCATAGTTTGCACCTAATCTAAACTGATCTTTTGTAAATGAATTTGAAGTAAATGCAGCAGCAACTGTTAACGTATTATTTTCATTGAATAAGAAATCATAAGAAGCTCCTATACTTAATAATGAAGGTAACTCAAAATCACTAACTCTTTGAGCCATTGCGATAGTATTTCCTGTGCTTGAATTAATGATATCCAAGTTTAATCCATCTCCTGAGAAGGCCATAGGTCCTCCAACATTTTTTAAACTAATTGCGAATTTAATGTTTTCATTCTCTCCTGTAATATATCTTACCCCAGCATCAAATGCTACACCAGAAGCTTTTGCATTAGAAATTGACTGGGTTATCATTTTTACATTAATTCCACCTGAGATAGAACTTGAAAACTGTCTTGAATACGCTAAGTTAATGTTGTTGAATCTTGGAGCAAAAGTACCAATTCCTCCTTCTGGCAATTCAGTTGTAGTAATTGGAATTTCACCAAAATTCATACTCATAAAAGAAATCCCTATAACAGATGTTTCCCCTACACGCTGAGCAAGTCCAAAATTGTTTAATTGGATATCAGCTAATTTACTTAACCAATTCGTATTAGAGAACATGATTTCTGTTTTATCTGCATAAGACAAACCAGCAACATTAACAAACATTGCTTCTAGTCCTTTAACAGAAGATACTCCAGCATCAGCCCAAGAAGAGCTTCTAGCCCATGGATTGATTAGTAATTCAGAAGCTCCTGCAGATCCAGCTCTATCCTCGTTACCTGCAAATGAGGCAAACGAAGAGAAAAGAGCGCTTCCAAGTATAAAACCTTTATATATATATTTAGATAAATTCATTTTTCTGTTTTTTAAATATTATTATTCTATTTCTTAGAAGTTTTTCAAATCTGGAGGTCTTACCACTCCAAACCATTTTAATATTCTCTCTCTTTCAATACTTGGAACATCTACATGAATTAAGTATAAACCTCCTGCAATTGGAATATCTGCTTGGTTCGTTAAATCCCAATCTATAGAAGTTATTCTGTTATCATCTTTAGTAAATGTTCTTACTAATGTACCAGAAACAGTATATATTTTTACTGTACACTCATCTGGTAAGTTTACAATCTTAATTCTGTTATCTAGTCTTCCAGTTTCATAGTTAGAGTATGCATAGTATGGGTTAGGTACTACATTAATCATATTCATGATACTATCTTTGATACTATCTGTAACATCAGCTTGAGTTTCAGTAGCAATATCATTCATATCAAATGCATACTTGTTAAACCATCCATTTATTGAATTTCCTGGTCCATCAGAAACATATTGTCCAGCATCTGCATGTTGTCTATAATCATTTGCCACTCTAATTTCAATTCTTACATCAGATTCAATATATGAATATGGATCATTCTCATCTGATAATCCTGTAGCTGTTTCAGATAATAAAGGAACACCTACATACATACATCCAATCCATGCTTTACGCAAGTTAGAAGAACTGTTATTATCGATTATTTTATCTTTAAAGAAAGCTCCATTGTCATATGCTCCGATATAGTTAAATCCTTTCTTATCTTTATCAGCATTTCTAAATACGTATACATAGTGTTTACCTCCAAACAATACTGAGTTAGCATCTCCTGGATCACCAAAATCTTGGTACTCGTTTTGAGTTGGGTTGAAAATCATATCATTTCCATTTTCGTTTCCTAACCAAGAATCTTCAGAAAATGCCATATTCAATCTTTCTCCTGTTTGGATATCAATTGCATAACCTGGGAACCAACTCATTCCTTCTCCTGAGATATAGTTAGCGTCATCTGGGTTATTACTACTAGATGAAGGATTATTAGTTGGGTTACCATATTTATCAAGTGATGGCTTCATTTTAACAGTCATCTTATCTGTATTACCATCCCATGATAAGCTTGATTCATCTTGTGACTCTAATACAGGAACTCTTGTCCACATACTTCTGTCTTTAGTAATAACGATATTAACACTAGATAAATCACTTAAATCAGATAAAGAACGTGAAGACCAGCTTTCTCCTGTTAATGGTGCATGATTACAATTTCCATCAGCAGCCAAGATATAAGGAGCCCAAGTACCTTCTAAAATTTTCTCAAAATCTTGAGCTTCATCAACAGGTACAGAACCTTCATGTTGATCGTTGAATGCTATCGCATCCTGACACTCAGGAACTCCTGGTGTTGCATTTGCTGTATTAACAGCTCCAGCTCTAATCCAGTTTTGAGCAAATTGACCATCTAAATCATTAACACCAGTTAACCAAGCATTATCGTGATCTACAAATTCTATTTTAGAATCTAATAATTCAGTTCCTCTATAGTTACTTGTAATTTCTGGGTGAGTATATTGTTGGATATCTACTGAAATCCCCCATTCTGGGATGATTTGTTCATTTCTGTGATTAATTGTTCTATCTGAATAAATCGAATCTACTCCATTTCTAACGATAACCCAAGTAGCTTCAGCTAACTCATCATTATCATCTTTGATAAAGATTATTTCATAATCTCCACCTTGAACGTTTAATGGATCAATTACCTTAACATCAATTGGACCTGAACCATTTTCATAAGTAATTTCTTTTGGTGTATACTCTGAAACAATTTTTGATTCAGATTCGCTTGTAAGCTCAATAATATTTCTTGCGTTTCCACGACCTTCAACTCTTGTAATTTTTGGACCATCTCCATAAGCAGCATTAACAATACTTCCTCCATTTTCTGGAGTTGTCATATGTGGAATTCCTACTACAGATTTAATAGATCCAATTGGACTCTTTCTTCCTTGGAAGTAAGGACTATTTTGTCCTTGTCCATTACTTGGGTTATAATTCTCATAGTTATTGTAACCATAAGCAACTGCTAAGAAGTAATATTTTTTATGGTTGATTAACCTTGTATCACCTGACGCAAATAAATCTTCTGTAACTTCAAGTGTATGGTAAATTCCACTATTAGCACCTGAAACTTTTAATACAGGAGTTGTCAATCCAATAGTTGGGTCTTTTTCGTAATTAACAAGTGTAGAAACACTATCTTGAACATCACACTGCCCTACTAATCTAGCTAAATCTGGGTTATCCAAGTCAGAAACACTCACATCTTCACTAGCAACTTGGTATATTTTATATCCTTGGAATTTATACGTATCATCAGAAAAACCTAATGCAGTAATTACAGGATCTCTTTCTGAATATTGTTCATTAAAGTTATTACTGTTACTTGGGTTAGATAAATAAAGTATAATTGTTTTATTCATTTCTTGTAACGTAACGTCTGGCGCATCAGGACCATCTAAGATTCTGAAGCAGTTATCAAAAAGTGCTTGAGCCTTATCATCAGCCGTTTGCATTTCTACTACAGACTGCCATGCATTTCCACTTGTAGCTTTTGAATATATCGCTCCAACTGTAATGTTGTTTACAGCTCCTGGCTCTAATGTAAATGGACCAGCTGACTGTACCATACGTTTATCTTGCTCTGAGTTTCCTACAGAGAATTCTGTCCATCCATCAGTACTTGTATTGGTAGTAGGGACACCTCTTGTCGCCCAGTGATAAGGATCTGTATTTCCTACAAATAAGTAATCTGTTTCAACTGTAGTAACACCTGCTTCACCAGAATAACCACTTCCTCCGTAGAACATTGGAGATCCATCTCTCCACAATCCTTTCATGTAGTTATAGAAATGTTCTGGAGTACCACTTTGAGGATCTGATTTTGCTCCTGTTCCCCCTGCTCCAGCATAGATAGCAAACTTTCTCATACCAAAACGCTCGTTATCTATAATGCTATCTCCATAACCTATCCCTAATCCTCCATAAGGAATTCCATCTTGTGCTAATGCTAAAGCGATATCTGTAGTTAATGGGTTATCTATTCCATCATTATCTTGATAAGGTCCCTCAAAGAAATCAATTCCAATTGCTGGTGGTATTCCAGAAACAGGTAAAGCACAAGGATTTGGCCCTGGGTTAGCCCCATCATCATCATACTGATTATAAGTATAAGCTAGACCTCTTTGAATATCACATCCTGCAAAGTCATTAGAAGAACAACCAACATCTGCATCTGTATAGAATGCGAAGTAAGTGTTTGTTAATGTTTGTGTAGAACGGTTAATCAATTCATAGTTATAGAATGTCATATTATTGATCTCATCTGTAGTTGAGAAACCAAATGCTTGACCTCTAATTTCCATACCAATTGGTTCTCCTCCACTTTCTGTATGAATATCTCCTTTGTCGTTGAACACCCACCACATATTATAATCTCCAAAAAGTGTAATTTGACGATCATTTCTACAATCTACCTCTTGTTTGATATCATACCATGGGTAATCTCCATTACCTGGGTTGTACACTCCATCACCATCTCTATCATAGAAAGGTGCTAAATAAAAATCTTGAAACTTACCTAAATCTCCGTGAGCAGGCCAGTTTGTAATACTTGCAGGAATTGAATATCCAGGATATTCAGTTGCTTTATCTTCATCTGGAGTTTCAAACCATCCATTAAACTCTAAAATAGATTGTCTAGATGTGATGTAAAACTTGTCATACTCACTACATGTTTCTCCATCTACATTGGCTGGTCCAAAATCTTTTCTTCCTATAGCAGGGTTTCCTGTATTAGGTGTTACAGATAAAGGTCCAGTCCAGAAATCATCTCCATCATTTCTAAATTTAATCGCCGCTAATTTTAATTGACCATTAACATCTTCACCTCCTACCCAAAGAGATCCACTGTAAATTAAAAACTGATTTGAGTTTCTTGGAACTTCATATGCAGCTAATGAGTTTGCTCTATCTTGCCATAAACTCCCTCCTGTTTCAATTAAAGCAGATACGTTGTTATTGACTTCAACAGTCTCATTTAATAAACTATTAAATTCAGTGTATTCTAAATTTTTTCTTGTTTGTGCCTGAGAACACCCTGCAGCTTTATTACCGAAACTATTTTTCTTGCTACTCTTATGATACGGAGCCTCTATGGCTTGCACAGAAGTAGCTGATATAATAGAAGATATAAAAACTGAGAGATATATAATATTATTTTTCATAATCTTAAGATTTTAATTATTATGATTTAAAAATCAACTTTTACTCCTAAACGAATTTGTCTTGGAATAGAATAATTATACGGGTCGTTTGCTTTTAAAGCATAATAGTATCTGAAAGCTTCAACATCATTTTGAGCTTGAATTACATTTTGAGCATTTGCAGAATTAAGGTATCCATCATCATCAGGGTTTCCTGTTGCTCTGTATACATCTACAATATTAAGTGTATTAAATATGTTACTTACCCATAGATAAACATTCATATTAGCAGTCTTCTTTTTATCTTCTCCAAACTTCAAAGTAATGTTTCTGTCTAATTGCATGTTTGCTGTAAATGTTCCTGGCATTCTAGCTCCAAAAGGATTTCCTTTTGTTGTTCCATCATCCGAACCTATTTGAGCAGAATTACTTGGAGAAACTTGAGCAGTATATGGTCTTCCTGATGCATAGTTACCAGTAAAGTTTACCCCTGTATTTTTCAAGATTTGCTTTTCTTTAATGATTGGACCATTGTAATCCTTTCCTTCACCATATCTATAATCTAAACTTCCAGTAACAACATGTCTTTGATCATAAGATACAGGATAAATTGTTCTCAAGTTTGGAGAACGTGCATTAATTAAGTTTAATGCCGATTGTGGTTCAGAACCTGTTGATTCAGCAAATTGTAATGTATAAGATGCTCTCAATGTTAAGTTTCCAGTTTTTCTTAAATCATAAGCTGCTGTTAAACCTTTTACTGTTCCGAAATCTCTATTACCCCATGTTTTGTAATCATTTGGATAAGCACCTTCAACATTTACAATCGTTACCATGTCTCTATTTTCTTTATAGAATGCAGATAGTTTCAACGATGAAGAACTGTTCAATGCTTGTTGGAATCCTAACTCAAAATCAATTGTCTTTTCTGGTCTAAGGTTTGGATTATTCAAGATATCACTATTTTGACCTAAGAATAGATAATGCATAGGATTTAATCTATTAATTGGTCCGTCTGTTCCAGCAGTTGGTCTTTTTGTTAATACATCATAGTGAGAGAAGAATAACGCTTGATCAGAAATTGGGAACGAGAATGAAATACGAGGCATTACATTTATTTGAGGTTTGTAATCTTCGAAAACATCAGAGCTAATTGGTTCAGCAGGATCTACACCATCAACAAGTAAAGGCTGAATATTTCCAGAACTTTTAATTTGATCAATATCTTGTGTTTCAATTCCTGTAGCTGTGTACCAAACATCTCCATCTCTATACCCTTTTATTGAAGTTGGGTCATTGACATCATCTACATAAACTGTAGCACTATTTGAAATGTTTGATGGATGTTCAACAGAAACTCCATTTAACTCGGCTACTTCTCCTTTTGTTTGAGCTGAATATGTTAAGTAAGGGTCTTTTAATACTTGCTGATTAGCGTCATATCTATCTACACGAACCCCAACGTTAAAAATTAAATCATCAAAAGAGAATTTATCCATAATATAACCTGCCATATAAATTGGTTGGAAAGCACCAACAGTACGTGTTAAGTTTCCAAAATCATCTCTTGCATTAAAGAAATCATCAAAACTAGCTTGACCTTTTAATTTCTTTCCTGTATGATCGTATCCATAGTACGTTACGAAGTTTTGAGTAGCTTGTCCACTGATTAACTCATCAGCCTTAAACATATCTAGGCTAAAAAAGTTAGGGTCCATTGCGTCTACATTGATATAATCAGTTCCATCAGTATCCCAACCTAACTTCTTTCTAACATTATAATCAAAAAACGACTGCTCTCCAGCTCCATTATACTCACCTGGATCTCCGTTTAATTGATCATAGTTAATTCTGTAGAAAGTTCCGATTTGTTCATATGAAGGGTTATCTATATCCAACTCTAAAGCATGGCTATTAGCTAACTGTCTCATTGTTCTCCACAATGCTACAGGTGTTGCAGAGAAACTTCTATCAACACGTTGCTCATATTCAAAACCAATAGTTAATGCATGGTTTCCTACATCTGCAGATCCTTGACCAGTGATACGAAACTGATTTTGCTCTCTTGTTGAGAACCCATTATACTGTGTCCCTATATTATTCCATAAGTTATATACTCTACTTGGTAAATCACCATTTCTTAAAGCATTCCCTCCTCTAACATCACTTAAACTACTGTAAAGTCCCTCAGGATCTTCTCCTTCATTTAAAGCGAAGTACTGACTAGTAATCGCAGCTAAATCTGTATTTGCTTCTGATGCTGTAAAAGCAACTTCAACATCATTATTACCATCTTGTTCTAATGCATCTGGAATACCATCACCATTGGTATCTGTTAGAGAATAACTTCTCTCTCTTTCGATATCAAATTTACCAACATGACCATAGTTGAAGATTTTATCTTTATGTGTTTCGTTCTCTCTTGTTCTTCTTTCTTGAGAGTAATCAACCATTAATGTATAAAATGCATTCTTAATTCCTCCGCTCCCTTCTTTTTCTTCACTAGCATTAGCAAAACGTTGAGTAAACTTAGCATAACTTCTCCAAGTATAAGTTGTCTCTAGTGGATTATTGTTTGTATTAAACAAAGCATTATTCCATAATCGATCATTATTTGTCTCAAAATTCCTTCTACTGTAACGACCTGTCCCTCCAACTGTAAAGTTCATGTTTTCGCCTAAGTTAAAATCTAACTTCGCTGACAAATTAGCTTCTGTTCTAGCAACATTTTGTCTAAACTTAACCTTTTCAAAATCATCTGCTCCTAAGAAGTCTGTATTATACAAGATACCACTTCCTGAAGGATTTGGTCTAACTGGATTAGCTAACAAATTAGCTCTAACATCATCTTTAACAATATATTGATCAATAGCAGAAGGTCTAGGATCTATTATTGATGTAAAGTTCCCTGACAAGAAAAACCCTAAAATAGGATCAGTTTTCTCACCTGTACTATCTTTCTTCATTAAAAGTGGCCCTGAGATAATCCCTTCCACCAAGTTATAACCATAATTGTCTAATCCATATGTATTATCTCCAAATTTATATCCTGATGTAATATACTCAATCCCTCCAAAATATTGTCTAGAAGCTCCCCTTGTTGTAATAGAGATAATCCCCCCTGTAACATCTCCATAGTTTGCAGGTAAACCACCTGTCAATACAGAAACTTCCTCAATAGCTGACTTCGGTAATGCTGAAGAACCACGAACTTTAATACCATCAATATAGTAATAAGTAGCATCTTCTCTCGCCCCCCTTACAGACTGAACATTTCCACTCTCATCGGTTTGTACACCTCCAACTGTCCCAGCAATTGCAGCTGCAGAACGCCCTGGCATTCTTGCCAACTCATCTCTTGATACCGTTCCACCCGAAGCACCTCCATCTTTATCAATCAAAGGAACCTTATATGTAATAACCTCAACTTCATCTAACAAGTCTCCTTCTCTCAATGTAATATCTGGTAATGGCAGTAATTTATCACCTTTAATGATAATTCCTTCTGTTTTTTGAGTTTGATACCCAACGAAACTCACCTCCAAATCGTACTTTCCTGGCTCAAGACTTGATATTTTAAAGTTACCATCAAAATCTGTAGTAGCTCCAGTTTTTAGGTTTCCATTTTGTTTTAATGTTACGTTCACAAAAGGAAGCGGCTCTCCAGACTCATCAAGTACGGTACCTTTTAAAGTTCCTGTACCACTTTGAGCGAAGGAATATCCAATCCCCAATAGAATAAAGAATAGTGATAAAGTAATTTTATTTAACATAATTTATTGTTTAAGTTCTTTAATTACAATGTTTTACAGTTGTTTGCAGTTAATATTTTTTTCTCTAACCCCAAATCATACAACCTACAAAGAAAATAATTCTTTATGAATAATTAACATTTTTTTAAAAATAAAACCATTTTATGTTAATTATTTCAATTTGCAACTCATCAAAAGTATCTAATTTTATTGTGTTTAGCGCCTCTAAATTATTTTGAGGTTGTTATTAATAATTTAACGGTAATTAAAAAGTGTTAATATAATTTAAAAAGTCTGTGAGCTTTCTTCTTGACACAGGCACTAATTTCCCACTACTCAATATAGCGACATTACCTTCTGATCTCGAAAACTCTTTTAAATGGTGCTGAACATTAATAATATGAGACTTGTGCACTCTATAAAACACTGCTGGATCTAAATTCTCCTCATAGACCTTAATATTTTTACTACTCAAATGTCTCTTTCCATTACTTAAGTATATCATTGTATAGTTATCACTAGCCTCTAGATGTAAGATTTCTTCATTTTTAAGAATAATATATCCATCTCTTGTTGGAATACTGATTCGATCAAGTGCTTTGGCCTCAATAACCTCTTCTATGAATTCATTAAGTTCTCCAGAAGATCTTTGCTCCTTGGTCCCGTGAATCCTCAACAGTTTTTGTGTAGCATTTTGTAAATCTTCAATACTTATAGGCTTTTCGATATAATCTATAGCATTTGCTTTAAAAGCTTTTAGCGCAAACTCGTTGTATGCAGTAGTAAAGACTACTGAAAAATCACGATCTGGAATAGATTTCAAAAGCGAAAAACCATCTTCATTAGGCATCGCAATGTCTAAGAAAAGGACTTCTGGTTTGTATTGTTCTATTTTGCTTCTGGCCTCTTCGGCACTTTCTGCAGTATCAAGAACTTCTATTTCAGGACAGAACTCATCTAAAAGTAATTTAAGGTTACTCCTAGCGTTAAATTCATCGTCGACAACTAATGCTTTTAATTTCATAATAACTCGTTAACTAATTTATTCACTTCCAGTTCTCTAACAAATGTTTTTATTAAGCTTAAACCAATACTTAGCAAAGGTAAAAATGCGAATTTAAATGCTTTTTCTGTTCCTCTTATCTTTTATTATACTTTAATTTTCTTGAACTCAAAATCATACAATAATAAATGACGACCATTGAGCAAAACACTTACTTGTTACATTGAACTTAAGTTAAATTAACAAAAATTAGGAATGTTAACCAATTGTTAAATGGTTTATCGGTAATTATGAATGTATAAACGGTATAGCTTATCTCGTCTTTTTTGAGACCATTCTATCTAATAACGATTTTACTCGTTAGGGATTGGTATTTATTATCTGTAATAATCAAACTATAAACTCCAGAAGCTAAATTAGGGGTTAACTGAACTTCAGCTCCATTAAAACTATCCTGAAAAACAACTTGCCCTGTCTGATTCACTATTTTTAGAGCACTGTATGTATCATTAGGTAGCTTGACTTGAAAGTTTCCATTAGATGGATTAGGATACACCCTCACATCAATTTTATCTTTTTCTCTTACACTTACTAACTGATGAATCACACCTACTGCATCCAAATCAAAACCAGAGGTAGGATAAGGGGTTGGAAACGGATCATTAACCATATTTCCATCAACATCATATGTAGTATACTGGCTATTGATTAAACCTACAACATCTATGATTCGGATATAGTTAATGTTATTAACATCTATCATTGTAGAGTCTATTAAGTCTTCTAAATCAAATGGAGTACCGTAATTCACCTTATACTTCCCTGCTAAATTATGTATTGCTGTTGGATCCAATTGATCAAACCCGCCTACTTGATTGTTAGTTGGAGTTTCTGAATAAGATGGAAACCGAACAAAATCAACGCCATTTGAGCTAACTTCAACAAAAGCTAATTCTAAAAAATAGTGATTAAACGCATTTTCAAACACTGCAAAATCAGGACCAGGGCCATTAACAATTGGGTAATAGAAGGTTAAAAGAGCTGTTCCTCCATCTCCTAAACTCACTGTACCATATTGACCTGAGTGTCCTGTAGCATTGCTTGCTACACCTGAGCTTGCCAACCCTAACGAAGGGTCTAAAATATTTTGTGGACCTCTTGTAACAATACATGTTGTTGCCCACCCTGAAAATACAGACGAATCCTTATGTATTGCAGTTGTACCTATTGCATCTGCTTCAGGAGGGAAGCTTCCTTGAGCAAAAGCCTGAACGAACAATACTGAAGGCAATATCAAAAGTAATAATCTCATAAATTATTTTTTAGTAAAGCATTCTTAACTCTTCTAGTTAAGAATGCTTTACCTTCCCTCTATTGTTTAGTGTTTAACAAATCGAGTTGTATAAGTTTTATCTGCTGACACAACTATAGTATATATTCCGTTTGTTAAGAAAGACAGGTCTATTGTCTCTACAGCCCCGTTAAAACTTCTGTTGTAAACAGCTTGCCCACTAAGGTTATACACCGAAACTTCACCATTTTCAAAGACCTCATCAAAAGCAATTACTCCATTAGATGGATTAGGATACACACTAAACTTCTTTACAAGGTTCTCATTAACACTTGCAAAACCAAAGCTCACATTATCTAACGCTAAATATGCTGGCGTATTCATTCCAAATTGCCCATTATCTGACGATGAAAGCTCAAACCTTATCTTGTTAATTGCTCCCAAACTACTTAAATCAACAGAAGTCCAATCTTTTACAATATAATCTTGTGAGTTATCTGCAAAACGATAATCAGCCAAATAGAATTTAATTGTATCTACTACATCTCCATTAGCGTCATAACCAACAACATCTAATAAGAACCAATCTTCATCATCTCCAGTTGCTCCTCCAAACTTTTTAGCGATATTATCTCCATTTAACATAGAGTGAGCTGCATAATTATTATTCGTAATATCAATACTTGAAAATGTTGCTTCAGCTCCATTCTCAAGTTGAATTATTTGTCCAGAACCAATGTAAGAAACAGCATAATTACTTGAACCATTTGCTCCTCCACCAGCATAACTATGGTATGCGCCTGCCAAAGCTTGAGTTGTATCGTCTACTTTACTAGAAAAAACCCAACCATCTGAAAGATAGCCTGGAGCACCAAATTGTAAACTCCATTGGTTGGTCATGACTAACCCTGAAAAAACAAAGGTTGAATCATATAACGTCGAACCAGTATTAGGTGTTCCTGATAAATCTGAGCCATCCCAAAAACTATCAGGAGCCAAGGATACAGACTCAAAGTCAACTGTTTGTGAATAAGAAATGTTTGCTGCTAAAACAGCGATTGCAATGTAAAATTTTTTCATCTTTTTTTGTTTAATGAATTAATAAAAAAAAGATAAAAACATAGAATAAGAACTCCCTGTAAAAGAACTTTACTGGGTCATTAATACTCTTTTGCTTTTATCCCGAAAGCTATAAGTCCACTTACTGGCAGGTCTTCTGACTTATTTCCAAACTAGCTTTTCCTTCCCATTTCTATTTAGAAACAGTGGCAAAAATAAGCTAGTTATAAAGAAACTTACAGCTACGGGAATAGTTCAAGAATTTCACTTGATTCCCTTTTAATTTCGAAATTCGAAAACCAATAAGCAATGCGAAGGTATTAAAATAAATTACAATAAATAGTATCAGTATTAAATTTATGAGGCCTATCTATTATAAAATTATGGTGTTTATCTATAAGCCAAACTTTTGAAGCATGTTTTAGGGCTATATCTACCTCATGAGAAACACAGATAATTGCTTTTTTCTCCTTGAGGGCAATAGCTTCCAAAAGCTCAAATATCATAATTCTATTCTTGATATCTAAGTGTGCTGTAGGCTCATCTAATATAATTAAGTTGGTATCTTGAATGAGCGCCCTAGCGATTAACACTTTTTGTTTCTGACCATCAGAAAGCTTATAAAAATAATTACTTACAATATCATTTAACGCCAGCCTTTCAATATACAACTCAATAATACGTTGGTCCTTTGGCGTCAGCTTTCCAAACAAATTAAGATAAGGGATTCGCCCTAGTGCCAGCACATCATATACCGTTAGATTTAAATCAAAATGTTTATTTGTATTTACTACAGCTATATTTTTAGCTAATGTTGCTGAAGAATATTCTGAAATACTTCTTCCTTTTAGAAAAAGCTCCCCACACTTAGATGGTATTTGCTGAAGAATTGTTTTTATTAAGGTTGACTTTCCTGCTCCATTTGCTCCAAACAAAACAACAAAGTCTCCCTTTTGAACGACATCATTAATGTTTGCTATTAGAGTCGATGTATAACCAACTGATAAACCCTCTATTTTCAACAAATTATGCTCCATTAACATTTCGATATTTTAATATAACAAAAATAATGATTGGCGCAGCGATTAGAGATGTAACCGCATTAATTGGCAATTGTATTTCTCTAAAAGGTACTTGAGCAACTGCATCAGCTATAATCATTATAATCCCTCCTGTAATAGCTGTAGCAGGGATGAGATAGTTATGGTTAGCTGATTTACTTTTTATTTTAACTAGGTGTGGAACAGCCAAACCTATAAAAGCAATAGGCCCACAAAAAGCAGTTATCCCCCCAGTGAGAATACCTGTACTTAAAATAATAAGGTACCTCGATTTTTTAATATTAACCCCTAGAGACTTTGCGTATTCTTCACCAATCAACAGTGAATTTAAAGGTTTTATTAGAACCAGTATTATGACTCCTCCAAGAATTGTGCACAACGACAAAAGCCCTACATCTTGTAGTGTTGTAGCATTGGTACTTCCCATTGTCCACAAAACGTATTTCTGAATATTTTCGGCATCTGTGAAATACTGTAGAATCGTAACACTTGCTCCCAAAAAGCTACTCAGAATAATTCCTACTATCAGGAGAATAACTCCATTCCCCACTCTTGTTGCCAACATTAAAATAACAAAAAGGACAGCCATAGACCCCAATATTGAAGCCACAGTAATAGAGTAACCACTATTAAAAAATTGCATCCCAAATAGCGATGATGACAAAACTGTTAACGCAACGCCAAAACTAGCTCCAGAAGTTGTTCCCAAAATAGATGGTCCTGCTAAACTATTTCTGAAATACGTTTGCATCAGTAAACCTGACACCGACAAACCTATACCAGCCAATAAAGCTGTTAAAACTCTAGGGAGTCTAATTTCTAATAAAATAAAGCGATGTGTTATATTAGAGGCCTCTCCAAAGACACTCTGCCAAAGACTTTTTAGTGAGATAGGCTCTGATCCTATCATTAGCGAACCAAGAGTTAAAAAGATCAGCAGCAATAGCAATAGAACGATATTTAGTTTAGGTCTACTCAATGGCTAAGGTTGTATTTTTTTAAAGAAAAATAGTGAGTCTTCACGGCATTTATCTAATTTAAACAGTTCTATATAATCCTTTAAGACAAGGTCGGGCCTTAGCGTTCCTATTTCCCAATAATCATTCCCTCCATTAGGGGTTAATCTTTTAGTTGAACCGTACACATTTCCACGCACACTTTTTAAGAAAGAAAAATACCTTGAGTCATCGCTGGTCATATCTTTCAGATAACTATAATTAGGATTAATCCATATATCTGGAGTTGCTTGCTTATTGGCAACTGTTTCAAAACTTAGCGGCAAACTTCCTGTAGAAGAGTCATCTATCCATGGATAAGTTCCCCCAGCATCTTTGACAAATTGACTAGCATAGCTATTCCCACCTGGAATATACCAAGTCCCATTATAAAGTGACGAAAACAAGACGTTTGGCTTATTAGATTTTGCTAAATTTTTATAACGTATATAATTGGATTCTACCCCTTCAAAAATAGCATTTGCTTCTGCTTCTTTTTCATATAAAATGCCAAAAAACTTAATCCATTCAGCTTTTCCTAACGGATGATTTTCTTTCCAGTCGTAATTATTTATTTGAGGAATTCCTGCTCGAATAAGTTTTTGAATTTGTTGTGGTTGCTCACCAGAATTACCTATAGTAATCAATGCATCTGGTTGGAGTGTTAGGATAGCTTCTAAATCCAATTGATTGATTGCCCCTATAGATTGAACTTCTCCATCCTTTATTTTATTTAAAAGTCTTTTGTTATAAATATAGTTTTTGTTTTCAACTGCAATAATCGAATTCATCCCACTTAGTGTGTCAATCATACTAATATACGAAGTGGAAAAAGGAATCACAGATTCTATTGGAATACGCACTATAAACTCTCCTTCAAGAGGGTTATATACTTGTCCTTTCTTTAATAAAACTGCGGTCTGCTGTACTGTATAATTTGAGAATGGATCTAATATCTGTAATTTCTTTACCCCATTTTCTTCTAGGATTTTAAAATTTTTCGAGTATTTAATCTTTGTTGCTATAACACTTGGGGCAGTTATAGATAAATCCTCTACGACTTCATTTACTCTCTGTTCTTCAGTACAAGAGAATAAAACAAGAGCCACTAAAAAAACTACTACTTTTTTCATATTGTCTACAAATATAGAATAGAACAAAGAATAAAGAGAAAAGAATAAAGAGAAAAGAATAATGAATGAGACAAACCTTTGTACACAATGCTCCCTACATGAGTCATTATACAATCAGAAATCTTTTAGTCTGGCGTCTTACCTTACTCATAACACCCCAATGTGGCGGGGATGCTTCTTGCATTTCCTAGAATATCTATTGTTGTTGAAGAATTATTAGACTTCCCTTTTACAAAAGAGCTACTCGACACATTAAACTCCCAACTATTGGGGTTTTCAAACTCAGGATCTGTATTGGCATAACAATTGGCAAAAATTGTTTCGTCAGTTATACCATCCTCTAACTTCACCAAACAGTTCATCAATAAAACACTTGGAGCATTTACTCCTGCGATACCACGATCTAAAGTATCTAAAAATACTTCATTATCGTTTAATCCATAGAATATCGAATTGGTAAATTCTGCATTGAAAAAAGGTCGATAATGAATAACCTCATTAGCATCTTCATAATAGTTTTTGAACACAAATAATGCTGAATTACGTTGACTTTGCCAATGGTTACCAAAAGTACAATGATCAAAATCTACATCTCCTCCAATAGAAATAAAAGCACTATACAACCCAGAATTTCCAAAAAGTGAATTTACAGCTTTAATATTTGCTCCTTGAGATAAAATCCCTGCATAAGAACAATTATGAACTTGCACTGCATTAAGTTGAACAAATTGCCCTACCTGAGCTGTATCGATTTGAATTCCTATCAATGCATTTTTAATTTCTACATAATCTAATTGACTCGCCTGAGGTTCAAAAAAGCGTATTCCTCTCCATTGACCAGTGACACTATCAGAAGGAGATAAAATAAAATCCTCTACTCGATCTTGCTGAAAAGTAACAGGGTTACCCAAACTTCCATTACAATTTAGCGCTCCCTTATAAATCAAAAAGGTAGCTTGACTATGCCCATAAACATTGGTTCCTCCTGGGATGTTTAATGTAACATTTGAATCTACTGCGCAGTAATTATAAATCACATGCGGCTTATCATTAGCCCAAGTTGTAGAACTAGAAATTATCTCACTAACGTGGAAATAAGCATCTTGCCCCCATGCATTCAACACTACTTCTTGTGCATTCCCATTGGTTAAAAATCGAATTTTATCCTCAACAACCATAGGTGTTGTTCCATTATTAGGGTCTATCGTTACTTCTACAAAAACAAACAAGCTATCTTTTGCTGGAATTTCTACGTTTTCGAAATTAACTCCTGCTATGCCATCAACATTGATTCTAAACATTGATTGAGTCCCTTGATCCAACCAGATGTTAGAAATATTAACTCTTTGATTTAAGGTATTATAAATCTTAAAACGCTTTGTTGTAGATCCAATAGTCGTAAAAAGTGTATCAAATAAAATAGTGTCTTGAGAAAATTGAACTTTTGTGGAAGAAGACAGGTTTAACTTTTCCTTTTTACAGTTGGATAACGACAGAGAAAATAGAATTCCCATGCTTATTATGACCAAATATTTAAATCCGTTTGCCATTTAATTCTAATTAACTTCTTTTAACGCAAAGATTCAAATATTATTTGCAAATCGTGGATAAAAAATATAAAATGTTTTATATTTGGCTTAATTATTGAATAATTAAAAGCAACCCTTCACGAATAAGGAGGTTATTGTGTAGAGAAAAACAAACTATTTATTTATGAAAAAAAATTTACTTTCTATTTTAGCGCTTGGAATTGGGTTCCAATCTTTTGCGCAAATTGTTTACACTGACATTACTGATGTTACGTTAACCCCTACTGCAAGTCGTGAGTCGTTGCCTATCGATTTAAATAACGACGGAACTACTGACTTTACTGTATTTGCATTAGACACAACTATTGTTGAGCAAGGACAAAACATCCCTGCTGTAGGTTGTGGATTGGATCTTCACGGAAGCAACGAAATTGATGCTAGCAGTCAGACTGTAGCTACTGGAAACATTATGGCTGTAACAGCTTATACTAATGGACAAGCAATCAATAGCTCTGGAGCTTTTATGAACGGATCTAGTGGAGGATTTCTTTTTCCTGGTGGAGTTTTAGGAATGAGTGCTACAATACCTTTTGTTGGACAAACTAATGGAGGAAACTTTATCAACACAACGGATCAATACATTGCTGTAAAATTTAACATTGGTGTTTCTATGCCTACTACTCACTACGGGTGGATTAGAGTAGATGTTGCTGATAACGCAGCTAATATTATTGTAAAAGACTTTGCTTATGAAACTGCTGCTTCTACAGCTATTAACGCTGGAGATACAGGTGGAGGTGTTTCTATCAATGAAAACGAATTAGCTAACGCTGATGTGTTTTATGGAAACAGTGAATTAAACATCAATGGTATTTCTGGAACGTATAGTGTTACTGTAGTTGATTTATTAGGAAAGTCTATTTCTAATACAACACAAACAAATAATTCAATTATTACATTAGACAATGTAAACAATGGTATTTATCTAGTGAAAATTGCTAAAGGAAATGCTGTAGTTACTAAAAAAGTATATATTAAGTAAACTACTAACAAATAGTATTATAAAGGCTAATCTTAACGGGTTAGCCTTTTTTATTGATGGTAAAATGTAGATAGTTCAATTTATAAATATTAAACAGAAACAAACTGACTTTACCCTTTGCTAGTAGTAATAAAAATAAGTTATTAAGAATTGGAGATATAAAATAAACAAGCTTTACCCCCCCTAATCTTCTCAAGCGATAGTAAAAGGACAACAATTTTACATCTTCAATAAAATTATCCTTATCTGGTATCGTTTTCAGTATGACCACCAAATTTTCTATCGCTAACTTAGTTTTTCTCAAGTACTCCTCATTCTCTTCTATATCCCCATTCAAAACTGGGTTCTCAATATGAGAAATCTCCATTGAATGTTGTTTTAAGTAATGCCCAAAAAGAGTGTCTTCATGTCCATACTTAGTCAGACGCTCATCGAAAGGGATACTTGACAAGACGGTTCGCTTAACCATAAAATTATTCGTCATAAATGACAAATAGGGATTCTGCTGACGTTCTTTATAAGGTTTACTTTCTCGTTTAATCCCATACACCCAACTCAGCATTTTTTCTTTTTTAGGAGTGACTTCTGAATAATTTCTTCCCCCACAAAACAGAGCCACATTCTTATTCTTATTTATAGAATCTATGTAGTTTTGAATAAAATTATTGGTAACAATTTTTGAATCACAATCTAAAAAAAGAAGGTAGTCAGCTGTTGTATATTTCAAAAATAGATTTCGAATTTTAGCCCTCCCAATATTTTGCTCTAACTCGATATATTTGTGCAGCTGTCGAACTTTTTGATTCACTTGTTTATAATGCAGTTCAGAACAGTCATCAATCAATACAATATCAGCTGTTTCCTCAATATTTTTCAATTGACTGGAAAGCATATCAACTAATTCCGTAACATCAAAATTATATATAGGGATACAAATTGAAAGCATGAATTCTTTTCAACTATTTTTTGATTGCTTTGAGTACAACCTCTCTTGCAAATCCTTTTTTATTTTCTGGCTCATTAAAATTGAGTACTTCAACCACAAAACCTTTTTGTTCTAGCCGTTTCTTTAGCCCCTCAACAGAATACACTCTTACATGATCTTCCTGTCCAAAGTGTTCTAACCTTCCTGTTCTACTGGTAATCGAATAGTCTTCATAAATATCACCATCTTTAAATGGGGTTTGAATAAAACATACCCCTTCTTGTTTTAAAACACGATACAACTCTCCTATTGCTTGTTCGTCTTTGATGATATGCTCTAAAACGTGATAACAGATGATAATATCATATTGATTATCTGTTTCTTCTATGGCTTCTATATTCAATCGTTTGTCAGCATCAAACTCCCCCTCATAATCAGTAGTAATATAACTCCCTAACTCTAGCTTTCTCAACTTTTCACGAAATCCCTTAGGTGGAGAAAAGTGTAACACTTTTTTAATTTCTAAATTGTTCTCAACCTCTATTAGCTCTATTAATCTCCTTGTTCGCGGTAAAGAACCACAATTAGGGCAAAGCAGATCACCATTCTCCAATTTGATAAATTTCGAAAAACTGTTATCACAAACTGTGCATGTCACATTATTTCCTTTATAAGATAAAGCAACAAGCCCTCTTAGTTTATCCTCATGCTTTTTGATTAATCGATGAGGAATCAATTGTTTTGCTATTTTTTTTACCTTTTCGTACACTATTTATTATTCCGAATCAATAAAAGTAGTATAAATTTCTCTTACGGGTTGGACTTCACTCTCCCAATTTAATTGCTCAACACCTTTTAATCCATTTTTAGAGTATGTTTTTATAGCCTCTTCACTATTCAGCACCGCATTTAACCCATTCAAAATTGTCTGAGGATTATGGTTTTTAATTACTACTCCAACTTTATATGTATGAATTATATTAGCAACTTCTTTCAAATCACTTGCAACAATTGGAATACCTGCCTTCATATAATCAAAGATCTTGTTGGGTAAGCTAAAACGATAATTGATATTTGTATCTTTATCTAAAGTAACTCCTACATCTGCATTCAATGTATACTGCATCATTTCTGAGTATGGAACCCTACCAATAAAAACCACCTTATTTTGTAAATCTTCTTCACTAGCTCTTTGCTTTAAGTCCTCAATCACATCACCTGTTCCTACGATATAAAGCACATAATCATCAGAATGTGCTAACGCCTCCAGCAATTCTTCCGATCCTCTATCCACATTTATCCCTGCTCCCTGAAGAATAATCACTCTTTTATCGCTAGGCATCTTTAATTCTAACCTCGTTTTAACTTTCTCTATTGTCTGTTTAAGAGGTAGATTCCTAACAATTTTTAATTTTTTACCATAGTCTTTTTCATACAAATCAGCAATAGATTCGTTGACGGTAAAAATGACCTCTAACTTTGGAAAAATAAAGCGCTCTATAGCTGCCCATACTTTTTTTGCTGCTCTTCCTTGAATTTCAGGAACCCCTAAAAAATACTCATGACTATCATAAATCAAAGGTTTCCTTCTTATTTTAGCTGCTAAATAATTAGCCAACAAGGTATCTAAATCATTAGAATGATAAATATCAACTTGTTTAAATAATAATACCCAAAACAACCTTAAATTAAAAAAAGCATAAAACAAAGCCCCTTTTTTAAAGAAAAGACGTATTCTTTTCGTCTTATAAGCTCGCTCCAATGGTTGACTTTCTGGGAGTAAACGCCCTATGAGTTCAACCTCAAACCCCATTTGGTGTATGGTTGTACACATTTTATTTACGCGTTGATCAAACGATAAATCATTGGTAACAGAAACGACTACTTTTTTAGGCATTGTTTTGCAAAGTTACAATAACGCTCAACAATAATAATTTATTATCTTACTTTTGCATTATAAAACAAACAACATGTCAACTTTTGAATTAATAGACCAAGAATACATTGAACTTAACAAATTATTAAAAATAGAAAACCTTGTCGAAACAGGTGGCGAAGCTAAGTTCCTAATCAAAAATGGTGAAGCTATTGTAAACAATGAAGTTGAAACTCAAGTTCGTAAAAAATTACGAAAAGGAGATGTTGTTCAATTTTTTGATGAGGTTATTGAAATAGTATAACCTGAGTTTTTTTATTGGTTATTTAGGATTAGCATATCGATTGACATCCTCAGCAGTTATTTCATCATCACATAAGATAACTAAACGCTCAATAACGTTTCTTAACTCTCGAATATTCCCTGTCCAATTTACATCTTGAAGTGCAACCATTCCTGTTGCCGAAACAGTTTTAGGAGCAACACCTTGGTCTTCGCAAATAATAGCTAAAAAATGCTCAACTAACAATGGGATATCATCTCTTCTTTCGTTCAAGGAAGGTACATGAATTGGAATCACATTTAAACGATGATATAAATCTTCTCTAAAGTTTCCTTCTTCTATTTCCTTTCTTAAATCTTTATTGGTTGCAGCTAATACACGAACATTAACTTTTATCTCCTTATCACCCCCAACTCTTGTAATTTTATGCTCTTGTAAAGCTCTCAATACTTTAGCTTGGGCTGGCATACTCATATCCCCTATTTCATCCATGAATAAAGTTCCTCCATCAGCCAATTCAAACTTCCCTTTACGTTGTTTATGAGCAGATGTAAACGCGCCTTTTTCATGTCCAAACAACTCACTCTCTATTAGCTCAGATGGGATTGCAGCACAGTTAACTTCAATAAAAGGCATTTTAGAACGCTCACTTTTTTCATGTAATTGACGAGCTACTAGTTCTTTCCCCGCTCCATTTCCGCCAGTAATGAATACACGAGCATCGGTCGTAGCAACCTTATTAATCATTTGTTTGATATCTAAAACAGGAGCTGATTCACCAATAATTTCAGTGATCTTACCTTTACTAACTTTACGCTTTAGCTTTTTTACCTCTTTTACGATTTCTTTTCGATCCAAGGCGTTTCTTAATGTTACTAAAGTACGGTTCAAGTCCAATGGCTTTTGAATAAAATCGTATGCTCCTTTTTTTATTGCCTCAACTGCTGTTTCAACATTTCCATGTCCACTAATCATCACTACTGGAGTTTCAATTCCTTTTTCAATTAATGCATCTAAAACTTCCATTCCATCCATTTTAGGCATTTTAATATCGCTTAGAATTAAATCATATTTATTAGCTAAAATCATTTCAAGCCCTTGCTTACCATCTTCAGCAGTATCTACTTTAAAGTTTTCAAACTCTAAAATTTCTTTTAACGTACTTCTTATTGGCCTTTCGTCATCTATTACTAATATTTTCTCCATAATTCAATTGATTGTAAACTGTTTTCTATATCGTTTTAAAATTAACCATTTTTTATTATCGAACAATAATCGCTTTGACATATTGGGTCTTTTTAAAGCTATCGATAGAACTCTCTTCTCCTGAAACAGGTTCTCTCACATGATGTAACTCCTCTGTAATCATCATTCTTTGTGGGTTTATACCTCGTTTATACAATTCTCGTTCCAAATTATCCTTCAGGTCCTCTACTCTAGTATAAGCCAGTTTTTCTTTGGTATTAAGTGAAGCCTTACCTACGCTACTTGCAGCTCCTTCTAATCGAATTTGAACAGTCCCTTCAGTTTCTATAAAATAAGCTAATTGATCAACAAAAGCATAGAACTGTTTGCTTCTTGGATTTAGAGCTTCTGCATTTTGCTTATAAGTGTACATGTATCCATTTGCCCCATTATTCTCTTTAGCTTTAACCTTATACACTGGGATTATTTTGAGATATTGGAACTGACGATAAAAGAAAGGAACATAATTCCGCTTATTCATCTCAGGTCCTATTACTTTAACATAAATATTTGAGGCCATTTTATTAACTTCTAAACCACGTTCTTTTAAAATTCTTTGTAGTGTATTTAAAGCATTTTTCCCTCTCAAATTTGCGATGTAATCATTATCAAATTTATCAGAGGCATACTTCCACTTTGATGCAGAACTAATGACCTTCAATTCAATCAACTCTTCTTTTCCTTTTATTTGATTAATCAATTCTTCCAAATACTCTTCAAAAGCAGCATTAGTAGTATCAATATCTCTAAGACCTCCTCTAAAGTATTGGAAATAAATTGGCAAAGCCATTTGCTGTGCACTATTAATCGGCAAACTTCTTTTTTCTCCATCGACATTGACAAGAAATTCAGCTAGTATATTTTCATTTAAATCAGGTGTAGAGTATCCACCTTCACTAATAATTGAGACCTGCATATATTTGTCTTGTGAAGATAATTCTACTATTGGATCTAAAAAGATAATACCTTGTTCTGGAATACCTTGTTCCATCAAATCTTTTTGAATTGACTCATAACTATTTCTCAATATTTTTTCAAAAGCATAATCTGCTTCTGGATGATAAATTGTAATCAACAACTTAACTTTTTTATGCATTAAGGCGACTTTAGTCGCCCTATTAATAAACAAACTATAGTCAGCTGTTTTTGAGTTTATTTTTTTTTCTACCTCTTCTTGTTTATAATAATATGCTACATTTTTTTCTTTTTGAAGCGTATCTTTTCTGGCTAACATCGATTTTGCCACTAAAGAGACAGTAACTCCTTTGATACTTAAATAACGTTTAATCTCTCTTCCTTTATTACTTTTAAATGAAACCTCTATAGATTTATTAAACTTACCAGGAAGACCTGTAGGGTCATAAGCTACCAGTAAGGATAATGTATCCCCTCTTTCTATATAATCCTTAGATACCCCCATGGTAGCACAAGCACAAGAACTTTTAGTATCTACTACTTGAAACTTTTCTTTGGATGTATTGGTAAACTGGAACTCCGTAATAACTACCCCTCGCTCTTCTTCTATTAATTGAAAGTCATGTAATACTCGATCAAAGACAATTGTCCCTTGCTGAGCTAATGACACAAAAAAAGAAAGTACTATTCCTATTAAAATAAAAAATCTCATTACCACCTTGTCTATTTTAAGTTCAAATATAACAGCAATTATGCCACTAATAGACCTTCTTTAATTTATTAATTAAAAGTAGATTGTGAACGAAACAGAACCTTTTTATCGCTTTAACGTAAAGGTACTCTCAAAATATAAAAACCATTCATTTTGAAACAGCTACTAACATTATTCCTTGGCTT
>JAUHZI010000189.1 GCA_030426105.1 Bacteroidia bacterium
GCTCCTTTTTGTACACTTCCTACCCAATCTCCATCGGAAACAGGGAAAATTTTCGGATCATCTAAATACCAAGCATTTACATTTTCTTTAGAAGTATCAATAGCTATGGAAATATCTAACGGTTTTGATAAATCTATTTTGTGTTTTCTTGAGTTGTATTCAATTGTTGCTATCATACTCAAATATACCTAAATTATGAATAACTCACTAGCCAATCCATCTGCTAAGAATTTTCCTTTTGAAGTTGTTTTCAAAACCTTCTTAACATTGTTGTCAGAATCAGGCTCCTTCAATTCATTCTCTATAACCAATAAGCCTTGATTGATAAATTTCTCGGCATTTTTAAGGAGGTTCTTTCTGAATTCTTCTCCAAATTCTTGCGTAATTTTTTCTAAAGATACTCCCCAAATGGTTCTTAATCCTGTCATTAAATATTCATTAAACTGGTCTTCCTTAGTGAGTTCCTCTTGTTCTAAAGGGAGATTTCCTTCTTGAATAGTTTTGATATATTTTGCATTGTTAGCTACATTCCAACTACGGTGTGTTTTATTAAACGAATGTGCTGATGGACCAATTCCTATATACTTTTTTCCTAACCAGTAACTTGTATTATGTTTTGAAAAATAATCTGGTTTTCCAAAATTGGAAATTTCGTAATGTACAAATCCATTTTTAGCAGTTTCCGCTACCAAAATATCGAAATGTTCTTTAGCCTCAGCTTCATCAACATCTGGATATTTTCCTTGTTTAATAAAGGAATCTAACGCTGTTTTAGGTTCCACTGTTAATGCATATGATGAAATATGATTAATTCCAAAATCAAAAGCAATTTGTAGGTTTTCTCTCCAACGCTCATTACTCATATTCGGGACACCATAAATCAAATCAATCGTAATGTTATCAAAGTAGCGAGTTGCTACAAACAAACATTTTTTTGCTTCTTGTGCATTATGAGCACGGTTCATCAATTGTAAGTCTTCTTCAAAAAAAGATTGAATTCCGATGCTTAATCGGTTAATTGGGGTTTTAGATAATTCAATTATTTTTTCTTCTGATAAATCATCTGGATTTGCTTCTAAAGTAATTTCTGGATCTTCAATTACTGTATAATTTTTGTAAATAGTATTCAGTAACAACCTTATTTCTTGAATTGAAAGCAAACTCGGTGTTCCACCTCCAAAATAGATGGTTTCTATCGTTTCATTTAGAAGTTCTTCTTTTCTTAACTCCAATTCTTTTACCAAGCAAGATACCAGCTCTTCTTTCTTTTTTAAAGAGGTAGAAAAGTGAAAATCGCAATAGTAACACGCTTGCTTACAAAATGGGATATGTAGATAAATTCCTGCCAAATTATTTCACTTTTCCTGGGTTCTGCTTTACAAACGCTGCCCAACCTGTATAGTTCTTACCTCCTACTTTAGTTCCTGAATTATAGAAATGACACACCGCTGCAGCTAATCCATCTGTTGCATCTAAGTTTTTAGGGAGTTCTTTTAAGTTCAATAACGACTTTAACATTAGGGCTACTTGTTCTTTACTCGCTGTCCCTTTTCCTGTAATTGCCATTTTAATTTTCTTAGGTGCGTATTCGGTTACAGGAATTTGTCTTGACAATCCTGCTGCCATGGCAACACCTTGCGCACGTCCTAATTTTAACATCGATTGTACATTTTTACCAAAAAAAGGAGCTTCTAAAGCTATTTCATCTGGATGATAGGTGTCAATCAACTCAATAGTACGTTCAAAAATAATTTTGAGTTTTAAATAATGATCGTCATACTTTTTTAAAAGTAGTTCATTCATCTGCACAAACTCCATCTTTTTCCCTACTACCTTTATAATTCCAAATCCCATAATGGAAGTTCCTGGGTCAATCCCTAATATAATTTTTTCTGTCTTCAAACTTCAGGTTATTTAACCTCTAAAGAGGTAAATTTAAATGTGTTTCCATCAAACAGTCCTTTGTCTGATAGCTTTAAAGATGGAATTACCAACAATGCCATAAAAGATAAGGTCATATATGGAGCTCGTAGTTTACTTCCTTGCTTTTTTGCCATGACGTCTAACTCTGCATAGGCTTTCCCTATTTCATTAACTGACTTATCTGACATAATTCCTGCTACTGGGAGAGGAACTACTTTTTCTTCAGAAGAAGTTACCGCACAAACTCCTCCTTTATTTTCTATTAATAAATTAACTGCTTTGCAAATCAATTCATCCGATACTCCAACTGCGATAATATTATGTGAATCATGACCAACAGAACTTGCTATGGCTCCTTCTTTTAGTCCGAAGTTTTTAATAAAGGCTATGGATGGTTCTGCATTTTCATAACGGTTTACTACCGTCATTTTCAATACATCATTCTCTACATTTGAAACTAAATTTCCATCTTTTATTAAAGAATCTACTTCTATTTCATTCGTCACTAATTCTCCATCTAAGGCTTCAATAACTCGAATCTTTTCAGACGCTGAATGAAACTCAAAATCAGCAATATTTTTTTTATCAGTATCAAAATTATTTAGTACTTCAAAGTCTACATGTTGTACGAATGATTCTCCCTTTTCGGCTACTAATTCTCCATTGATATAGGTTTGTAACACCTTAAACTTTTGTAAGTCTTTTACTACTATAAAATCAGCATCATCTCCTTCGTTTAAAGTTCCTACATCCAAATTATAATGTTTTACCGGATTGATACAAGCAGCTTGTAATACTTTAAAAACATCTATTCCTTTCGCTACTGCACGCTCACATAATTGGTTGATATGTCCTAATAACAAATCATCTGGATGCTTATCATCAGAACAAAACATCATGTTCTCATAATATTCAGGAAGTAAATCAATTAGTGCTTCGAAGTTTTTTGCAGCACTCCCTTCTCGAATGATGACTTTCATTCCTTTTTGTAATTTTTCTAATCCTTCTTCATAAGTGAAACATTCGTGATCGGTATAAATTCCTGCTGCTATGTATTTGTCTAAATCCTCTCCTCTTAATCCTGGTGCATGTCCATCTACTGGCTTATTATAATGTTTTGCCCAAACTATTTTTTTCAACACTTCTTCATCTTGATAAATGACTCCTGGGTAGTTCATCATCTCTGCTAAATATTTGATATCAGGATTCTGCATCATTTTTTTGATGTCTTCTGAATCAATTACCGCTCCTGCACTTTCAAAAGAAGTTGCTGGCACACATGATGGCGCTCCAAAATTGAATTTTAACGGAACTTTCTTTCCGTTTTCAATCATAAAGTCAACTCCTTTCACACCTAGTACATTGGCTATTTCATGTGGGTCAGATACCGTAGCTACGGTACCGTGAGTTACCGCTATTTTTGCAAACTCTGATGGTACTAACATCGAGCTTTCAATATGAATATGTGCATCTATAAATCCAGGTAAAATATAATTTTCTGAAGTGTTTTCTACCTCTCTAATTTGTATAATCTTTCCTTCTTTAACCTCAACTTCTCCTTTAAAGATTCGTTTATTTTGTATATCGACTATATTTCCCTGTACAAACATGCTAAAATTTATTTATTGCTAAAATACTGAGTATTTTTCATAAAAAAAGCATCCATAGTGGATGCTTTCTTAGTATTTATGTTTTAAAGGTTACGCTATTGGTCCACCTTTAATAATTTCCTCACTTGCCATTTCTTCAAACTGAGCAAAGTTCTTTCTGAATGAATTAGCTAACTCCATAGCTTTTGCATCATAAGCATCTTTATCTGCCCATGTTTGCTTTGGATTTAACACTTCATCAGGAACATTTTCACAAGTAGTTGGCATTGATAATCCAAAAATTGGGTGTTGTACAAATTCAACATTTTCTAAATTACCTTGTAAAGCTTCAGTAATCATAGCACGAGTGTACTTTAATTTCATTCTGCTACCAGTACCGTAAGCACCACCTGTCCATCCAGTATTAATTAACCAAACGTTTACTCCTGCTTCTTGCATTTTCTTGCTTAACATTTCAGCGTAACGTGTTGGGTGTAATGGCATAAAAGGAGCTCCAAAACAAGCTGAAAAACTTGGTAATGGCTCATTATTTCCAGCCTCTGTGCCTGCTACTTTTACTGTGTACCCACAAATAAAGTAATATGCTGCTTGACCTGGTGTTAATTTAGATATCGGAGGCAATACTCCAAAAGCATCTGCTGTTAAGAAGAAGATGTTCTTTGGGTTTGAACCTTTAGATGGTGTTTGAATATTTTCAATGTGATAAATTGGATAACTTACACGTGTATTTTGTGTAATTGATGTATCAGCAAAATCCACATTTCCTTTATCGTCCATTACAACATTTTCAAGGATTGCTCCTCTTTTAATTGCTCCGTAAATTTCTGGCTCTTTCTCTTGAGATAAGTCGATTACTTTTGCATAACATCCTCCTTCAAAGTTGAAGATTGTGTTTTCAGCAGTCCAACCATGCTCATCATCACCTATTAAACTACGATTTGGATCCGTAGATAAAGTAGTTTTACCTGTACCTGATAACCCGAAGAAGATAGCAGTATCACCATCTTTACCAACGTTTGCAGAACAGTGCATTGGTAACGTGTTTTTAAATACTGGTAAAATAAAGTTTAACGCAGAGAAAATTCCTTTTTTAATTTCCCCTGTATACCCTGTACCACCTATTAATGCTATTTTTCTAGTAAAGTTTAAGATAGCAAAGTTGTGTTGACGTGTTCCATCTACTTCTGGATCAGCCATAAAACCTGGAGCGTTTACTACTGTCCATTCTGGAGAAAAGTTTTTTAACTCTTCTGCTGTAGGACGTAAAAACATGTTGTATGCAAACATGTTACTCCATGGGTATTCGTTTACAACACGAATATTTAGCTTGTAATCTTCATCTGCACATGCATAACTATCACGCACAAATATCTCTTTGTTTGATAAATAGTTTGTTACTTTATCGTATAGCTTGTCAAATTTTTCTGAATCGAAAGGGATGTTAATATCTCCCCACCAAACTTGGTCTTTAGTTATATCGTCTTTAACGATAAAACGATCCATTGGAGAACGACCTGTAAACTCACCTGTTTTAACAGCTAATGCTCCAAAACTGGTTTCTACTCCTTGTTCTTTTTCAATAGTGATGTCGTGTAACTCGTCTGAAGTTAATTGATAACGAACCGTAGCGTCTTTTATGCCTAAGTTATCTAACGATATCGTTTTCGTAT
>JAUHZI010000190.1 GCA_030426105.1 Bacteroidia bacterium
TGAAATCGTTCTTTCTTGTGCAAAGGATATTTGCACAATCAACGCTAGGAATAGCGTTAAAATTCCATTAAACTTTGTTCTCATTATGTAATTATTTGAATTAATTAAGCGCTAAAATCATAAATATATCTTTAATAAGCAATTTTTTAACATAAAAAGAGTTAAATTAAGTAAATGATTTTTTTTAGTAAAAAAAAAGCCACCCTATTAAGGGTGGCTTTTGTTCTTATATAATTTAAAACTATTGTCTCCAACCTCCGTTAGAAACATCAGTACCAGGTGTTCCTTGAGAACCTCCAAAAGTATACATTGGAATCTTAGCAGCATTCAATGCAGCACCAGGAATAGGTAAGTGTAAAGGTGTACCTTCTTGTAATAAGTCATTACCTCTCATTTCAAAGAAAGCTAACCCCATACCAGTACAAATTAATTCTACGTTTCTTTCGTAAAAGATAGCGTCTTTAATTTCTTGTTCTGTTTCTCCTATATCATCTAAACCACCTCTTAAACTACGAGATCCATTATTTATGGTAGCAGCAGCATTAGGTAAATCACCTGTTCTTAAATAAGCCTCAGCTAAATATAAATCATTTTCAGCTTTAAGCATTTCGTTAACTGTTGTTGTCCATCCAGATCCAGTGATTTCATCATAACGAGAGTATCTGTATGTAGTCCAGTGGTATGTTCCACGATCAGCAGGGAAATCTTGAGAAGATTTGTACTCAAAATCAGTAGCTAATCTTGCGTCTTCACTTGTAGCTTCAGGTAGCACAGTTTCGTTAGCAGGCCAGTAATCAGGGTAACTGTTATCCATTAAATTGATTATTCTCATATCAACACGAAGCCATCCAGGATAAATTGCGTAGAATACCCAATCTGAATACCAGTTAGTCCAACCATCACTTACAACACCAAAATCATACGATAAACCATTTTGAGCATAATTTAATACTCTATCCCAATCTAAAGCATTCTTTTCTGTAGCGTTTCTAGGAGAATTAACTAATAATCTAGCTCCAAATGAGTTTAAAAACTCAATCCATTGATCTTTAGATAAAGTAACACCATTAACTTGAGTGTCAATTTCAAAAGTACCAGCTTCAGCTGCTACTATAGCAAGGTCTAATTTTTCTAAAGCAAGTTCAATAGCTTCATTGTAAGCAAGAGGCTCACCTCCGTTTAAAATTCCTGTTTCATCTGAAGGATATACTCTGTCAAAAACTAAAGCTAAGTAACCTAAAGAAGCAGCTTGACCAAATCTAGCTAGGGATTCAGCTTTTTGAGCGTTGTCGAAAGCACCACCTCCTAGTATATTAGCTACAATCGAATTAGAATCTGATAATATAGAATGCATCGAATTAAAGAAAACTTCAGTAGAGTTTTTGTTTCCATAAGTAGCATTATTGTTCCAAGCTACTCTTGGTTCGCTAGACATGTCTCTCATGGCAGCGTTACCCCACGAACAAGACATTTGGTCAGCCATAGTAGCTAACATTAACCCAGGGCCATCATAGCTGTTGGTGGCATTATACCAACCTTGAAATAACTTATCTGCAGTAGATTCAATACCAATTTGATTACTGGTAGGCTCTTCTCTGTTTATAACATCTAAGTCTGTGTCAAAATCATCACATGAGTTTAACCCAATAGCCAAAAATGCTAAAGAAATTAATTTAAATATTTTCATAATACACTAATTGTTAAAATTTAAGTTGAACTGATAAGGTGTAAGATCTAGAAACTGGGTACACACCATAGTCTACAGAATAATAATTCTGAGTGTTAGAATCATATAACTGAACTTCTGGGTCCCATCCTGAATAGTCAGTAAAGGTTAATAAGTTTCTACCAGTTACACCGATTTTTAAAGATTCGAAGAAACCTCCAGCAATGTTAGATAGTTGTTTTGAACCAAGAGTATAGAATAAAGAAACTTCTCTTAGCTTAACATAAGAACCATCTTCTACCCAATACTTGTTTTCTTGGTTAGTGTCATAAAGACCTTGGTAATAATCGAAAGTCTTTTTATCTGCGTCAGCTTTACCAGCTTGATCAATAATTGCATTTCTATAGTCTCTGGTTAACCACTGACCTTGACGGTTGTAGATGTCTCCTCCTTTTTTCCAATCCCATAACATATAAAAGTTGAATCCTTTATAGTTTAAGTTAGAAGTAAAGCCCATTTGGAAATCAGCATTCTGAGAACCAATTTTACTATACAGTCTGTTACCGTCTTGACCAAGTAAAACTTGAGGTAATTCTCCTGAAGTTCCTTCTGTTCCAGCAGGAATAACATAACCTTCTGAGTTTATTTCATAATCAGCTATTGTAGAACCAGCTGGTAGTTGATTAGCCATTTGATCTAATGATCTTACAAATTGGTAACCATACATAGCACCAAACTCTTCTCCTTCTTTAACATAAAATATTTCACCAGGAGTGTTAGTTCCTCCAGGACCAACAACTATAGGGTCAACATTTAAGCTTGAGATTTCGTTGTCTGTACTACTGTATCTTACACCTAGATTCCATTTTAAATCTTCAGTTTTTATAACATCAGCTGTTAAGTTTAATTCTAAAGTGTTAAAATCAACAGTACCTACATTTTGCCATTGTCTGTTGGCACCACCATTTGCAGGAGCAAAAATATCAACTAACATAAACTGGTTTTCAGTTTTTGCTTTAGCATATACTCCTTCAAAATTAAATCTATCTAAGAAGCTGATGTTTGTACCTATTTCAAATTCAGTCGTTTCTGAAGGTTTTAAATCTGGGTTAGCTTTTATTCTATCGTTATCTAACGTACCGTTTGCAAGTCCAATTACATCATATTGCCAGTTAAATCCAGGGCGTTGACCAGCTGTTCCTAATGCAGCATGAACTTTAAATTCTTGGATTCCAGGAATTTCTAAATCTTTTGAAATTCTGTATGCTCCTGAAATTCTGTAATAATCATTTTGTCTATTATTAGCACCAAATAAAGAAGACCAGTCTCTACGGTACATAGCGTCAACAATGTAACGATCTTTAAAATCTAAGCCTAAAATAGCAAATACGTTTTGAGCTCTTTCATCTTGAAATGAAGATCCAATAAATACGTCACCGCTTTCAAAATTATCTAAAGATTTAAGACCAGGGTATATAAAGTCAATACCTTGACCGTAAAAATACTCATAGCTATTGTCTTCTAATAAATAACTTAATTTACCAGCTAATTTTAATTCACCAAAAGTTTGAGTATAGTTTAAAGTAGCTTGTGCTTTTTGAGATAATGTAGTACTATTTTCTTTAGAGTAACCTCCTTTAGAGTAGCTAAACCCAACATCTTCTCCGTTTAAAAGCCCTCCAGTTTGGAAAGAAGTATAAGGAGTGTAGTCGTCATTATTCCAACTAGTACTTTCTATAGAGTACTCTAAATCTAAGTTAAGAGCATCAGAAAATTTTAGGTTAAGGTTATAAGCACCTAAAAATCTATTTCTAACAGCTTTTTCTCTATTTGTAGCTAAGTCATATAGAGGGTTGGTAGAAGTAGCAGCCCATGGATTAGGGATATAGTAGTAAGGTTGTCCATCAGGGTTAGGAGCATTTAGGTTTACGTCAGGATCTGTAACAGATAAATCAAATAAAACTCCTTCAGTAGTACCACCTGGTGTTTCGTTATTAGTTCTGATGTAGTTGTTACTGGCGCTAAACTTTAACCAATCATTAATTTTAAAATCAGCATTTAATCTAGCACCATATCTCTTATAACCTCCAGTTTCGGCAAAAATACCTTCGTTGGTTGATCTGTCTGCAGAGAAGAATAAGTTAGCTTTTTCAGTACCATGAGAAACAGATGCGTATAAAGTTTGATCCATACCTGTACCGAAGAACTTATCTTGGTTGTCATAATAAACTCCATAAGGGTTATCAGCGTAATGGTCTGCAGATAAGATACGAGCTCCTCCAATAACATTACCAACTCCACTATAGTTAGCAGGATAAGTAACTCCATCATATTTAGTGTAAGTTCCTTGAGCAGATTGCCAATCACTAGCTAACTCGTAAAAGTGAGATTTGTTTAAGTCTATTTTATTAGGTAATGAAGAAAAACCTATGTCACTACGAAGAGTGATTTTAGGGCTTTGGCTAAAGCTACCTCTTTTACTTGTAATAACAATTACCCCGTTACCAGCACGAGAACCATAAAGTGCAGAAGCAGAAGCTCCTTTTACAATTTCAAAAGAAGCAATATCATCTGTGTTGATGTCATTAATACCTCCTTCTACAATAACCCCATCAACAAGAACTAAAGGCTCTTGACCACCAAATAAGTTAGTAGCACCACGAAGTTGAATAGTTGCTCCAGAACCTGGTTGACCAAAATTAGTTACAGTTACCCCTGCTACTTTACCTTGTAAAGCACTTGCAGCAGATGTTTGAGGCATATCTTCAAGTTCTTTAGCGCTAACTTTGTTTACTGTTACAGAAAGTTTCTTTCTGCTTGTAGCACCAGCTACACCAGTAATAACAACTTCATCTAAAACGTTGTCACTACCCATAGTAACGTTAATTTGATTTGATTCACCAACTATTCTTTCAACGGTTTTCATACCTACAAAACTAAAAACAAGAACATCTCCAGTGTTAGCTACGATAGAGTAATTTCCATCGAAATCAGTCTCAGTACCTTGTGTTGTACCTTTTTTTAATATTGTAACCCCAGGAAGTGGACCTGCTTCGTCAGACACCGTTCCTGAAATTGTTTTTTCTTGTGCAAAGGATATTTGCACAATCAACGCTAGTAGTAGCGTCAAAATTCCATTAAACTTTGTTTTCATTGTGTAATTATTTGAATTAATTGAGCCAAAAATCATAAATAAAACTTAAAAAACAAAGGATTTGTTAAAGAAATCTAAAAAAAATATTGTTAATACTTTTTTTTATGTTAAAAACTAAGGTCTATTTTCTTTTTTTATGATGTTTTTTGTTAGTAATGTTTTAAGTGTGTTGGTTGGTTTTGGTTATTGTTTTGATGGATGGGGTAGGTGTTTTAATGTGTAGGAGTGTGTTTTAGTAAAAATAACTTCTTGATATTTGATTAATTAGAAAATAGTCGTACATTTGCACACTCTTAAAATTAGAGTAATTTAAGTACAAATTAAAAATAAGTAATAATTTAGTATGCCAACTATTCAACAATTAGTTCGTAAAGGA
>JAUHZI010000191.1 GCA_030426105.1 Bacteroidia bacterium
CTATTACAGTTGCACCTACCTCGCAGACGCAATATGTTGTTATAGGCCAAAACGGAAATTGTAATGGTTCTCCTGTAAATACAACAATAAATGTAAACCCTTCTCCTACTATTGTCGCTAGTGCAAACCCTCTTAGTATTCCTGTAGGCGGAACCGTTAACTTCAGTAACAATGGATCTGTTGCAACAAGCTATAACTGGTTATTTGGTGATGGAACAAACTCTACACAAGGCTCTCCTTCGCATACATACAATTCAGATGGTACATACAATGTAGTATTATCAGGAGTACTTGGTAACTGTGAAGCTACTGATACAATTACAATTATTGTAGGCAATGGAGGTCCTACATCTATAGAGAACTTTAAAATTGAAGAAGCTGTTCAAGTATTTCCTAACCCAAATAATGGATTCTTTAACTTAACAATTACATTACCTTATTACCAAAATGTAGATTACGTCTTATATGATGCTATTGGTAAAGTGATTCAATCAAGAAGTATAAACCAAATTCTAAGTCTCGATACACAAATAGATTTTAGCAACAATTCAAAAGGAGTCTATTACCTTAGAATTCAAACCGAACTAGGACAAATAACTAAACAAATATCCTTAATAAAATAAACATGATTCCAAAAAGTATAAAAGTAAAGGACATAAACGCTATCAACAAGAATACTTTAATTGATACTCTTGGAATTGAGTTCATTGAGGTAGGTAATGATTATATTGTGGGAAAGATGCCTGTCGACGAACGTACTTTTCAGCCGATGGGACTACTTCATGGAGGTGCAAACGTAGCTCTTGCTGAGACACTAGGAAGTACTGGAACCTATTTAATGATTGGAACAAAAACACATTATGGGGTTTGTATTGAAATAAACGCTAACCATGTCGGTAGCATTATGGAAGGCTACGTATATGGCAAAGCAGAAATTGTTCATAAAGGAAAAACTACGCATATTTGGAAAATAGAAATCAAAGATGAGCATGGAAAAATGATTTCCATTGCTCGTCTTACTATGATGATTTTAGAACGTAAATAATATTTTTATGGTATTAAATTCCTCAGAGAGCTTTGTAATATATCAACTCCCCTATTCTAATCAAAGGTTTTACAGAACAGGAACTTGGAATAAATACACACAACAAACTCAAGGATTTATTATCCAAAGTTTTAACAACCAAAAATCATTCATTTTAGAAGGAAAAAAGCAGTTACTAGACACCTCTGATATTCAAATTAATTTACCTAACAAAGAACAGAGAAATAATGCTCTAAACAGGGAACAGTATCTAAAACAGTTAAATACTTTTATACAAGCGTGTCAAAAGGATATTGACAAAGTTATTTCTTCTCGAATTATTAATCAAAAAATTCCTTCTGACTTTGATTTATTTAACGCATTTGAAAAACTAGCAACCCAAAATAAAAATGCCTTAGTTTATATACTTAACATTCCTAATATTGGAATGTGGATGGGGGCAACACCTGAAACGCTATTAAGATCCTCTCCTACAGAGACTTATACTATCGCGCTAGCTGGTAGTCAAGACAATAATAACCTAAAACCTTGGGAAGAAAAAGAGATTGAAGAACATGAATATGTTATTGAAGACATCTCAAAGAAATTAAACCAAAAACATATTTCCCATTCTATTGGTAAGATGCAAACAATTACGGCTGGAAAAGTTGCTCACCTAAAAACCAGAATAGATATCCAATCTAAGTTAGCAGATATAAAAACTGTTGCTGAAAGCTTACACCCAACATCTGCTGTTTGTGGTATGCCACAAGCTAAAGCCTATCAGTTTATCCTAGAAAATGAACCTTATAATAGAGAGTTTTATACAGGTTACTTAGGTGAAGTTGAAACCCCAGAAAACACATGGCTTTTTGTTAACCTAAGATGTATGCAACTATTCAAAAACACTGCTACACTATATGTTGGTGGAGGAATAACAAAAGCTTCTATTTCTGAAAAAGAGTGGGTAGAAACACAATTAAAATCGCAAACATTATTGGCTGTAATTGAAAAAATATAGACCTTTGGGAATATATGATATCAGAAAGTAAAAGAGTACAATCAATTGTTGAAATATTTGCCGCAAAAGGCATTAGAAAAATTGTTTTTTCTCCAGGATCAAGAAACGCTCCATTAGTATTGTCTTTCACGAATGACAATAGATTTGAATGTATTTCGATAGTGGATGAACGCTCTGCAAGTTTTTTTGCTCTCGGTATTGCACTTTCAACACAGCAACCCGTTGCTATATGTTGTACATCTGGTAGTGCAGCTCTAAATTACTCTTCAGCACTTAGCGAGGCTTTTTATCAAAGAATACCATTAATTGCAATTACTACGGATCGACCTCCTGAATGGATTCACCATGGAGAGGGTCAATCAATTAACCAAGTAAATGTCTTTAATAACTTTGTTCATTCTAGCTATAACCTACCAATTAATGAAGCTGAAGAAGACCTTCACTATTGTCAAAGACAACTAAATGAAGCAATAATTAATTGCTCAAATAATAGTCAACCTATTCATATTAACATTCCTTTTAGAGAACCGCTTTACAATTTTATTGAGAAAAGTAATATTAAGGTTTTAAATTTTGAACAGCTCCCTACAAAAGAATTCCTTTCGGAGGAATCCTTAGTCAATTTAGCTGCTAATTACAATAGCAAGAGCAAGGTACTTATTCTTTGTGGTCAATTATCTAAGGACAACAGTTTAAATTATGTTCTCGAAGGCTTTTCTCAACTAGAAAACACTGTCGTACTGACTGAATCTACATCTAACTTATATAGTCATAATTTTATTCCTTGTATAGATAGAGTAATTACAACCTTTGATGATATTAGCGCATATGAGCCTGAATTACTCATCACTATAGGAAATGCGGTTATCTCAAAAAAGATAAAACAATTTTTAAGGAATATTTCGACACTTGAGCACTGGCGTGTAATTGATAATAACCAAATAGAAGATACTTATCTCCACTTAAGCAAACATATCTCTATTTCTCCTGATTCCTTTTTTAGAGGTTTAAAGCCACATATAAAAATTGAAAACGCAACTGATTTTAAAAACAAATGGCTTTCAAAACATCTAATAACCCGTACAAACCATGATAATTACATGCGTAAAGTAAAATGGAGCGATTTAAAGGCTTTTGATATCATTTACAACACTTTGCCTGAAAATTGTAATTTACACTTAGGAAACAGCTCTCCTGTACGTTATATGCAGCTATTTAGTCAAATTAGAGGAGTTAATTATTATAGTAATAGAGGAGTTAGTGGTATTGACGGATCTACTTCAACTACTGCAGGTATAGCCTATTCACAGCCTAGCTCATTAAACATTTTAATATCTGGCGACTTAAGTTTTGTATACGACATCAATGCTCTATGGAATAACCACCTCACTGAGAACTTGAAAATTATTGTAATAAATAATAATGGCGGTGGAATTTTTAGAATAATACCAGGACCTGATACAACCAAATCTCTTGAAAACTTTTTTGAAGTTGGTAACAATGCTGCAATAAAAGACTTAGCATCTGCACATAATATAAACTACTACAGTGCTAAAAATGCAGCTGAGTTAGAAGGTAATATCACTTCTTTTTATAACCCACAAAATAACAATCGTCCAGCTATATTAGAAATTTTCACACCAAATGAAAGTAACGCTGTAATTTTGAAGGATTATTTCAACGCTTTAAAACATTAGTTATTTTTTATACAACGAACACTAAAACCATTCCCCCTTACACTACTAAAAACATATGCATTTTCAGTAGAAATAAGCAAAGCTATAGAATTAGAAAAATTACTTATCGAACTCGTCCAATAACCTCCATAAACACCTAAACTACTCAATTCCCCATCACTATGACTTCTGTAACCTGAAAGTGTTAAGTGCAGTGGTGACTCCAATGCTCCTATGCTATTATTCATCTTCCACGTAATTCGCTCTGCTTCAAACTCAGCATCTGTAGGAACACTATAACCTATTGGACATGGATTGTTAATCCCATCCTTTTTATCCCATAAATTATCATCTGATTTAGTAAGCCAATCCCAAGGGAAATACTGATCCACGATAAAATTGCCATGAATTGGTGTGCCAGTTCTGGACTTAGAATTAGTTGTTGGGCTCTTTCGACACTGATGCCCATCACTTCGTCTTCCCCATTGATATAAGTCTCCATAGGCTTTTTTATCAGTACTACTCACAGCAAAGCCTTGTGCCCCTAGGTTCCTATCCATCCACACTCTATTTGTCTTTGGACTATGAACATCAACGACTTTTGTCTTTCCTCCTTTACAATTTACTGGTTGAAAAGAATCAGATTGGCAAAACATTATATTACTAACTAAAAACATAATCACTATAACTCCTATTTTCTTAAAATTTTGCTTAATCATCTCGATAAATCTAAAGTCAGCATTAATCAAACTTACAAGTATTGCTTTCTTGATATACTTTCCTTCTAAAGATATAGCATAACTTCAGCTTATCTCATGTTTTTTAGCTCAACAAAGACTTTAGCATGTTATACAGCAAAATAACAAGATAGAATTCATAACATAGACCATACTAAATAAAAAAAGCCTCATTGAGAATTCTCAATGAGGCTTTTAATATAAAATAAACTTATCTTATTTTTTTACAACCATTTTGTTCGTTACTCTTGAGTTTCCTGATACTAAAGTATAGAAGTAAACTCCTGAATTTAAGTTATCAGCAGAAATTTCAAAAGTATGAGTTCCTGAAACAAAACCACCTAAGTTTTTGTTTTCAACAACTTTACCAGCTAAATCAGTAATTTCAATAACCACATCACTAGCAGTTCCTAAGTTAAATGATACTAATGTAGACTCGTTAAATGGATTTGGGAAGTTTTGTACAGAAACGATGTTAGCAGCATTTTCTTCAACACTTACACCATAATCTTCCATATTCATTCTTACCATTGGAGTATTTGTAATATAATACCAAGTTGCATCATCTTCTAAGTAAAGGTGAGATGTACCTGGACGAGAAGTTCCAGCAGTAGCAACAGCAAAAGCAGCTCCTGTTCCTCCATAAGTTTCAACTACAGCT
>JAUHZI010000192.1 GCA_030426105.1 Bacteroidia bacterium
AAATGGTTTAGTTTATCAAATTAACAAAGAAGAAGGAGAAATAAATCGTGGTGAAAAACCTGTTGCAATTATTGGTACTGAAGATTTCATTATAGAATTAAGTATTGACGAGAAAGACATTGTTAAGATAAAAAAAGGACAACAAGTTATTATACGAATGGACAGTTATAAATCACAAGTTTTTGAGGCTAAAGTTATTTCTATTGAACCGATGATGAATATTAGAACACGTTCATTCCAAGCTGAAGCTATTTTCACCAATAAGCCTACTAAACTTTTCCCTAACCTCTCTTTAGAAGCAAACATCATTATCCAAACAAAACAAAATGCTTTAACAATACCAAGAAAGTATATAATAAATGATACTTATGTTATGTTAGAGGGCGGACAGCTTCAAAAAGTAGAAACTGGTTTAATGGATTATGAGTTAGTTGAAATTATCAGTGGAATAGATAAATCTACAAAGATTCAATTACCATAATGAAATATAAATACCTTATAGAAATTGCGGGTGCACTTATGCTTGCTCGTTGGAAACAAACCCTTGTTGCAGCTATTGGCGTTACTTTTAGTATTGCTCTTTTTGTGGCGCTCTTAGGGTTTATGGAGGGACTTAACAATTTATTAGATGGAATAGTTTTAAATCGTACACCACACATTCGTTTGTATAATGATATCAAGCCTTCTCAACAACAACCCATAGATTTAAGTGAAAAATATAAAAATTATCACAATTATATTAGCTCAATAAAACCAGCGAATACTCGTATAGAAATATATAATGCTCAACAAATTATAAATAAACTTAAAAAGGATGATCGTGTTGAAGGTGTTGCTGCAAAAATAACAACACAAGTCTTTTACAATTTCGGAAACATTGACCTTAATGGAATTATCAATGGTATAGAAGTTAATCAGGAGTCAGCACTTTTTGCATTTAGTGATTATGTAATGGAAGGGAATTACCAAGATCTCGAGAAAGTTCCCAATAGCATAATTCTTGGATATAGCGCAGCGGAAATTATCAACGCAAAAATAGGAGACCTTATAACGGTTACTTCAACTGAAGGAGAACAGTTTTATTTAAAAGTAGTCGGTTTTTTTCAGTCAGGCTTGGTTGAAATTGATAAAGTACAAAGCTTTACCAGCTTACAAACAACAAGAAAACTGCTCGGTGTAAACAGCAATTACATCAGTGATATTCAAATAAAACTCAAGAACCTAAACGAGGCTCCTGCTTTGGCTAATGAGTATGAAACATTTTTTAATGTAAATGCAGAAGACATTCAAACAGCCAATGCTCAATTTGAAACAGGTAGTAGCGTACGTTCTATTATTTCATATGCTGTTGGTATTACATTATTGATTGTTTCAGGGTTTGGAATCTATAACATCCTTAATATGTTAATTTATGAAAAAATGGATACCATTGCCATTCTTAAAGCTACGGGGTTTGCAGGTAGCGATGTAAAGAATATATTTATTACTATTTCCTTAAGCATAGGCATTGCTGGAGCTTTAGGAGGGTTATCATTTGGTTTTCTATTATCCTTGGGCATTGATTCAATTCCTTTCAATACCCCTTCATTACCCAAAGTAAATACCTACCCTATTGATTATGGAATACAGTACTATACCATAGCAGTAGTATTTGCAATGGCAACAACTTTCTTGGCGGGCTGGATGCCTGCTAAAAAGGCTAGTATAGTAGACCCAGTAATTATTATAAGAGGAAAATAAATGAAAAAGAATATTGTACTAGAAGCACATTCCATCTTTAAATCATTCTATAATCCAGTTAGAGTTGATATATTAAAAGATGTATCATTTAGCTTAAATCGTGGTGAGTTTACTTCTATTGTTGGTAGGTCAGGTAGCGGAAAATCCACATTACTCTATATTCTATCTACCATGGATACAGACTTTACAGGTGAGCTTATAGTTGATGGTTCATCTGTACATACTAAAACGGAAAAAGAACTAGCTGCTATACGAAATGAAAAAATTGGTTTTGTATTTCAATTTCATTATTTACTAAACGAGTTTAGTGCTTTAAAGAATGTAATGCTTCCTGGGTTTAAATTAAATAAAGTGAGCCAAGAAGAATTAGAACACAACGCTTATGCTTTTTTAAAAGATTTGGGTATTGAAAAGTTAGCAAACACAATGGCTTATAAATTATCTGGAGGTGAAAAACAACGAGTTGCTATTGCTCGTGCTATGATAAATGATCCTCTTATTATTATGTGTGATGAACCTACAGGGAATTTAGACAGTAAAAACGCAGACATTGTTTTTAATATATTTAAAGAACTGACAGAAACCTATAACAAAACACTTTTAATGGTGACGCATGATTTAGATTTTGCTGAAAAAACAGATCGTATTATTGAATTGGATGACGGAAAAATTGTTAGGATATAAATAATTAAACTATGATAAAATAGTAGTCTTTAAAATGGAATAATTTCTATAACAGTTTCCTATTATCCAAACCTTTGACACCTTATTATAACCGTACTTCTTTGTACGATTTTTTATTTTGTCATATATTAGATGCTTGAAACAAGACGAATAAAATTGCTAAAACTTCCGTTTATCACCTTCAATACTCCGGATAAAAGTAGTTTTTACTGTCTTATAACAAGTTGGCGGTCAGGTAAAAAAACATGGAACTTATAACAAACAATACAACTAAAAATCATCTCGAAACGATAACAGAATCGTTGGACGGAACGACTGAATTAATTTGTTGTATTGCCTTCCTTAAAGAATCAGGACTAGACCCGCTTTTAAATCAGATACAAACCAGAAAAATAAAATCAACCTTTTATATAGGTTTAGATTTCTACTTGACTGAACCATTAGCTTTAAGGAAAATTTGTCAATCTGAATGCTCTCTTTACTTGACCCAAATTGAAAAGAAAACCTATCATCCAAAGATTTACTACTTCAAAAAAGAAGGAATAGGACAGTCAATAATTGGTTCTGCTAATTTGACTAATGGTGGTATGAATTCAAATATTGAGAGTTCTGTTCTCCTCGACTTTAAATTGGGGTCAAAATTTGACACTCAATTAAATGCTCAAATAGAGCTTCTAAAAGAAATCTCCACATTAGTAGAAAATTGTGAACCAATAGATGAATATGAAGAACTGTATAAGATTTTCCATTTAACACAAGAAGAATCGAATTCAAAATTCTTAAAAGAAGAAAAAAGGGTCAAGCAAAAGAGAAAGCCAAAAAATAATACCAAAAAAAGACCAAGCCTTACTAATGAGTATTTAAATCAATGGCCTGAAAAATTCGAAGAATTTAAAATCTATAAGAAAAAAAATGACGGAAATCCAATTGTTTCCAAACATGATAAACTTCATAAATGGTATCAAAAACAGAATGACCTTTATAATTATATAGATGAAGACGGAAAGAGACTAATTCCAAATGAACATTTAGAACTTCTGAATTCCGAAGGCTTCTATTGGGGTAATGGTAATGATTTACGCAGCATAAGAACTTGGGAAGAAAACTTAGGGAAATGTATGGAATACAGTTTCTTAAAAAAGCAACCTTACGTTTGGGTTACATGGGAGAAAAAAGACCCAAAGTTTAAGTATAAAAAATATGCCCATTGGTGTGTTAGACAAAGAAGACGAATAAAAGGAGAAGATAATCCACCAATTTCTGAATATGAATTAAAACGCTTAAGGGATGTCAACTTTTTATTTGAAGACAATGAAAGCAGGAACAAAGTAAAAGAAGATGAATTTCTTGAGAATCTTTTGAAATTAGAAGATTTTATCAATCTTAAACGAAAAAATGGAGACAAAAAATGGCTTCCATCACAAACTGAAAGCGATACTTCGGCTTATGAACTTGGAAATTGGCTAAATGATAGCTTGGAATGGATAAAGAGACAACTAGACAAAGACCCAAATGATGAAATTGCATTATCAAGAGAAAAAGAGTTCTTGCAGTTAGGCATTTATAAAGAAGGGATATTTAAATCATATTTTGAAGCTAGTGCGAAAGCATATGTTGAAATGCGAAAGCTTTATCCAATTGACAATCCCAAAGGAGAAGAGCGTAAACCTTATCAAGAAGTATTAAAGTGGGCGACCGAAAACAAGAGTAGATATGACACATTTCCTGAATGGAGAAAAGAAAGATTAGAACAAATTGGACTAAAAAAACAAAACCCGAACCGCCAACAACGGCTATAGCAAATGCGGGCTTACTACTTAAATATGAAGATATTACAACTAAATAAACTAACGGTAGGCGGACAAGAAAGTGGCTTCGAAATCCCGCACTTGCCATAGCCAAACCGTTAACAACATAAAAAACCACACCTATGAAAAAGTACCATATAGCAGAAATCAATGTCGCTCGAATGAAAGGAGTAAATATTGAAGATCCTATTATGAATGAGTTTGTAGATAATTTAGACCGTGTAAACGATTTAGCTGAAAACAGTGACGGTTTTGTTTGGAGACTAAAAGACGAGAATAATGATGCTACAAGTTTTAATCCTTATAATGACGAACAGGTAATTATTAATGTTTCTGTTTGGGAGTCTATTGAGACTTTAGGTGATTTTGTATACAAGACTTTTCATACAGATTTCTTGAAAATAAGAAAAAAGTGGTTTCATTCCTACGGAAAGGTGTACACCGCGATGTGGTGGGTACCAGAAGGTGAACACCCTACTATACAAGAAGCTGTTGATAAATTAGATTATCTACAAAAAAACGGTGCTTCAGAAGTAGCTTTTGATTTCAGAAATAAAATTCCAATGCCAAAAGAGTAACTAACAACTTAATTCTTAGCGAAACTAGCTAATGATTATACTTCTACATTTTTGTTTGTTTCTATTTTTATTTCTTTAACTACTTCCTAAAAGAAGGAAAAATATTTCTGTAAATAAATTCCAAGTGATTATACTTATAATAAACAGGTTAATATAATTTGAAACCCTATTTATTTTAACTATATTAAGTACCTAAAAATCAATAAGATGAAAACAAACAAACTAAACCTGTTAACCCTTATCCTAGCTTTTTTAGCTATCGGATTAAATGCTCAAAGCAATGGTGTTTCAAACACTGAAA
>JAUHZI010000030.1 GCA_030426105.1 Bacteroidia bacterium
AAGTTCTATTGCATCATCTCCATTAAAATTTGCTATAGAGCTATTTTGCAAGTCTGCTTGTGCTAATATTGCTGCTGCCGCACTTTGGTTTGCTATAACAAAAACATCATTAGAAGCTAATGTCCCTGACAACGTAACAGTTGTAGGCGTTGTCGATCCATTTGCATACTTTCTAATTTGATAATTAGATAAATCTATTGTGTTTGCTGTTGGGTTAAAAATCTCAAGTGCTTTATTATTACTCGATCCCTCTACATACTCAGAGAAAAAAGGCTGTGCACAATCTTGTAATACAACTGGAGTATGTTGCGTTAACTTAACTGCTATTGCCATAGATTCATAGATATAATTTGGCGACGCCCCCATAAAAGCATAACTTGGGATGTATGAACCATTCCACCCACCAGCATTATCGTATCTAACATTATCATTAACAATACTTCCTACATTGTAATCTGTTCTACTGTAGTTAGGATAAGTTCCGCTACCATTTAATTCATACGAACCAAAAATCCAACCATTCTTATTTACTCCTAACGTATCAAGGTTTGCATTCCATGTATAACCAGGAATAAAATCTATCGTTATTGCAAAGATTCCATTAGCAGTGCTAGAAATTAAGTCTCCTGCTGCTATTTTTGCTCTGTGTACTCCTTGCCCTCCATTAGATGCAAAAAACGCTTGATCCAGAGGTATTTTATAGGTAGATAATGGCGCCACGACTTTTTGAGATGGCTGATCCCAATCTAAGTTTCTAATAAACACTGAGTCAGCATTCAGATTTGTGTTTATTGCTTGTCCTTGGAAATATGATTCGGAACTTAAATTAGTTCCAACATTTACTACATTGACCACCAATGTATCTACGACACTATTATCAGGTCTTAAGTATGAACCAATCACTTCGATTGAATCAATAGTAATATCATTTAATCCATTGACATTAATTCCAGTATTTTGATATGCTGCTGCATTCATATCAAAGGTTTGGGCTACAGAATGAATCCAAGGACCTGAATAGCCACTAGTTCCATAATTTACAAGGATTGTTGTATCTGGAAACAGAAAATTACCGATTACACCATCAGGTGTAGAACCATAATTCCCCATATAAGCTGTCGTATAATCAACCCATTGACTATGGACTGTTTTTGTCATGACTTCATGATGTGCGACATCTTGATTGGAAAAGTAAATAGGATTGGAAATGATTTTTGAATCAAAATCAACGGCTTGGTTTTGGGCTAAAAAACCTCCTACTAAAACCAAAGACCCTAGTATAGTAGATATTATTTTCATAGTTGTTAATTAAGGTGAATATCACACTAAATTAACACTTTTTATTTAGACCTCAAAAAATCTTAATTAATCGTTTATTTTGAGTTATAATCGTTCATTGTTCTTTGAACTCCAATAGTCGAGAACGCTTTCACAATATCTATTGCTAAATCGATTCTCTCAACAAGTTGTTCTTCCTCTGAGTCACTCCATTTACCAAGCACAAAATCAACTTGTTTTCCTTTTGAAAACTCATCTCCTATCCCAAACCTCAATCTAGCATATACATTTGTTCCTAAAACTTCTTGAATATCTTTTAGCCCATTATGTCCTCCAGGGCTCCCTTTGGGTTTTAACCTTAACTTCCCAAAAGGCAGAGCTAAATCATCAGTAATAACCAGTGTGTTTTCTATTGAAACATTTTCTTTCTTCATCCAGTAGTTCATCGCCTTACCACTAAGATTCATATAGGTAGTAGGTTTAATCAGAACCAATGTTCTTCCTTTATGTTTTACTACTGCACGTTCGGCTAACTTTGCTGTATTAAAAGCAACATTGGACACTTTAGCTAAAGTGTCCAATGTTTTGAATCCGATATTATGTCGGGTATTTTTATATTCAACTCCAGGATTACCTAATCCTACTATTAAATATTTCATACAATTAATTTTAGGCTTTTGATTAAGCTTCTGCTTCCTCTTCTTCTTCCTCCTCACCTGGTTTTTTAGCACCACGCGCCATTTGTACAGCGACAACTACTGCTGATTCAGGGTTTAGGAAAGATACACCTTCAATATCTACTTCTCCAACTCTTACTTTTCCTCCTATTTTAACGTTAGTTACGTCAATGTCAATTGTATCTGGTAAGTTTTCTGCTAAAGCTTCAGCAGTTAACCTTCTAAAGTTTTGCACTAATTTACCACCATTTTTAACACCAACAGCTAAACCATTAACATTAACAGGAATATCTACTTTTACTTTTTTACCTTCTATTACTTCTTGGAAGTCTGCATGTAAAACTTTATCTGTAACAGGATGTATTTGTACATCTTTAAGAATAGCTTGCGCTTTTCTTCCGTCAACATCTAAATCAATCATATACACATTAGGTGTAAAAACAATTTTGTTGATGTCATTTTCTTTTACTGAGAAATGTACTTGTTCTTTATTTCCATAAACAACACTAGGAACTAATCCTTCTCTTCTCATTAATTTTGCATCTTTCTTCCCTACGTTCTTTCTTACAGAACCGCTCAACGATACTTTTTTCATTTTACTTTATTTATTTGTTATTTAATTTACTTATTGGTTTGCAAACACAAAATGTTCACTGATAGATTCAAAATGTATTGCCTTCTTCATAACGTCAGCAAACATATCTGCTATAGACAATACTTTAATTTTTGAACTTTCTTGTTTTTGAGGAATCGTATCTGTTATGATTAATTCTTCTAGAACAGAGTTCTCAATTCTTTCATATGCTGGTCCAGACAATACAGCATGAGTACAAATCGCTCTTACACTCTTTGCTCCATGTTCCATAAATAATTGTGCAGATTTAGTTAAAGTACCAGCTGTATCTACCATATCATCGATAATTACAACATCCTTCCCTTTAACGTCTCCAATCACAGTCATACTAGCAATTTCATTTGCCTTTTTACGCTGTTTGTAACACAATGCTAAATCAGCGTGTAAAAACTTTGCATATGCACTTGCTCGTTTAGAACCTCCTGCATCTGGTGCTGCGATTACGATATCTGGATTATTTAAATTCTTTAAATAAGGTGCAAATAGACTTGAAGCAAATAAGTGATCAACTGGCACTTCAAAAAACCCTTGAATTTGATCTGCGTGTAAATCCATCGTCATTATTCTATCTACTCCAGCTGCCTCTAATAAATTGGCAACCATCTTTGCTCCAATTGCCACCCTTGGTTGGTCTTTACGATCTTGTCTTGCCCACCCAAAATAAGGTATTACAGCAATAATCTTACGAGCTGAAGCTCTTTTAGCAGCATCAATCATCAACAACAATTCAAAGATATTGTCTGTTGGTGGAATTGTAGATTGAATTAAGAATACATCGCACCCTCTAACTGTTTCGTTAAAAACAGTTGTAAACTCCCCATCACTAAATTTTTGCAACTCAACATCTCCCAATTCTTGTCCGTAAGATGCTGCAATCTTTTCAGCCACAGGTCTTGAAGCTGAACATGAAAATATTTTAACCTTATTAGCCATTTTAAAATAGTTTTTGGGACTGCAAAATTACTCCTTTTATTAGATATAAAAAATTATTTAACATTAATATTTGCTGAAATAAAAACTAATACTAACTTTGCCGAACCTTTAAGCCGAAGTGGCGGAACTGGTAGACGCGCACGACTCAAACTCGTGTTCCGAAAGGAGTGTCGGTTCGATCCCGACCTTCGGTACTAAACCTCATCTTAATTCTAATTAGGATGAGGTTTTTTCTTTCTAAAAAAAGAAGCACTCCCCCTCTATTCATCACTTGATTTTTTTTATTTTATATTTTTTTTTTAAAAAAACGAAGGATTTTCTTAACAACCTCGTCTACTTAAAGAAATAGTTAAATTAATCGAAAGAAATTCTAAAGCGTATACCTGTATAAAAGGATTATCTTTTTCTAAACATAAAAAAATGAACCCAATTAAACTACTTGTAGCTATTCCTGCTCTTTCATTCATTCAAGCTCAACAGCTTCCCAATGAAATGTACTACTCTTCTGATGGAAAAATTCTGTATACAGGAGGCACAGCTCCTGATGGTCTGTATAAAATAGATTCTGTAAAAAATGTTTATTTAAATTTTTCTCAAGCAAATTATTGGACACAATTAACTAACAATTATGATTCGGAAACACTGCTAGAAGCCTCATTAACATATGACGGTGTAACATATGACAGTATTGGAGCAAGGTTTAGAGGTAACACTTCCTACCAACAAACTGGTAATTCTCAAAAAAAATCATTTAAAATAGAGATGGATTTCTTAAAAGATAATCAAGAACTTTTAGGATACAAAAACTTAAAATTCAACAATGGACATGAAGACCCTTCATTTATGAGAGAGGTTCTTTATGGAAATATGGCCAGCAAATATATTCCTATAGCAAAAGCTAACTTTGTTCACCTACACATCAATAATGTTAGCTGGGGAATCTACCCTAACATACAATCTGTAGACAAAACGTTTCTAAAAGAATGGTTTTTAAGTAATGACGGCGCTAGATTTAGAGCAACAACAGACGACAACAGCACTACAGGTGGTGGTCCTGGTGGTGGTGGACCAGGAGGCGGCGGACCAGGAGGTGGTGGCGGAGGAGCCAACTGGGGAGACGGGACAGCTGCACTGAACTATTTAGGTTCTGACACAACAACTTACCAAAACTACTATTCTTTAAAATCTAGTGATATTTCAGACTCTTGGCAAAAACTTGTTGATGCATGTGAAACACTAGACAATGCCACCAACAATAATAAACTTGTAACAGCAGCAAAATTAGACATTGACAAAGCCCTATGGTTTTTAGCTGCAGAAAACATCTTTACAGATGATGACAGCTACACCATGAAAGGTAAAATGGACTATATGACTTATTATGAACCTGAAACAGATAGATTAACTCCTTTAGAATACGACGGCAACAGTACTTTTCAAATTTCAGAAGCAACTAGCAGCGACTGGTCTCCTTTTAAAAATGTGACCAATCAAAACTACCCATTACTTAATAAACTCTTAAACATTCCTGAATGGAGACAGAGATACCTAGCGCATTACCGAACAATCATAGAGGAATCTTTTACCACAACCAAAATAACCGATCTTGTTAACAAATATGACTCGCTTATAGCTGATGGAGTAGCTAACGATACTAAAAAGCTATATACTACAAACGCATATATTAATGAACTCCCTGATTTAATGGAATTTGTAACTAATAGAAGAAACTATCTATTATCAAACGCAGAAGTAGCCGAGGTTGCTCCAACAATAAGCTCAGCACCTTTCTACAATAACAACATGGAACTATATATAGAACCTTTAGCCAATGAAGTAACAAACATCAAAGCTACCGTCTCATCAACCAGTGGAATCAACAGTGTTTACTTATACCACGCTTCTGGAATTGTTGGTAATTTTACAAAAGTTCAAATGCATGATGATGGACAACACAATGATGACGTAGCAAATGATGGAATATATGGCGCTGAAATCCCAGGATACTCATCAGGAGAAATGGTAAGGTACTATATAGAAGCAATAGCGAATAACAGTGCATTGTCTGCCGCATACCTTCCAAAAGGAGCTGAGCATGACATTTTTGTATATCAAGTTTCCTCCCAAAATACCTCATCTCCAAATGGAGTAGTAATCAATGAACTCATGGCTTCAAATTCTAACTCTGCATTTGATGAGCAAGGAGATTTTGAAGATTGGATTGAACTATACAACACAAACAATCACAGCGTTGATTTAGGAGGTTTTTATTTATCTGACGACACAAGCAACTTAAGCAATTGGCAAATTCCTACAGGAACGTCTATCGCTGCAAATGGCTATTTAATTATTTGGTGTGACAACGATCTTAATGACGGACCTTTACATGCAAACTTTAAACTATCTGCTGGAGGAGAAGCTGCTATTCTATCAGACCCATCATTAAGCATTGTGGATCAAGTTGTATTCTCAGCTCAAACAGAAAACTTGGGATATGCAAGAGTCCCAAACGGGTTTGGGCCTTTTACAATTCAAGAAGCTACATTTAACTTTTCGAATGATGAGACAACAGGCATAAATGAATCTTCAAACACAGATGCCACCTTCAAACTATATCCTAATCCTACAAGCAATATTTTAAACCTAGAGTTCAAAGGACGAATTCCTGATGACTACTTAACAATCTATTCAAGTATAGGAAAAGCTGTTCTACAAATAACTCCAAGTAATAAAACACAAATAAATGTAGAAAAACTTAGCAAAGGAATCTATATTGCCAAATGCGGCAATTACCATAGTAGGTTTATAGTTCAATAAATAAAAAAGAGCTACACAAAAAAGAAAAATTAATGAATATTAAAGTCTTTACTATACTGACACTTTATTTTATATCTCTTTCTATTTACAGTCAAGAGATAGGAAACAGTGGATGGCTATCGTTTATTGCCAAAAAGAAGCTTTCAAAAAATATAACTTTAAAAACAGAATTAGGATATAGAGAGAGTACAATAAATGACAAAACCAGATATTTGGACTTCGCAATAAAATACAAAATAAACAAACATCTCAAGTTATCAGGAGGGTACAGATATGGACTAGACAAAGAAAACTTTGACTATTTTGAAACAGCTCATCGATTTAACATTGATTTATCTACTAAACATTCAATTATTAAAAAGTTAAAATTCAATTATAGGCTTAGACTCCAAAAAAGATACTCAAACCCATTTACTAGTGAGTTTGGATATCTCTCCAACAACAATTTCCGTAACAGAGTTTTATTGAAGTACAAACAAAACAAAAAACTTTATTTTGTAGGCGGAGCTGAACTCTTTATGAAGCAAAATTATTCCACCTCTCCATTCTTCAACAAAATGAGAGGAATAGTTGGAACTGATTACAGAATCAACAAAAAGCAAACCATTAGTCTATCTTATATTTACCAACAGGAAATTCAAGTTGCCAACCCCAAAACACAAAACATTCTCTCTTTAGAATACCACCTTGATTTCTAACATTGATTAAAACACTAGATTTATGAAACATTTAAAATACATTTTTATAGGCGGACTTATTGCCACATCATTATTCTCATGCAAAAAGGGTCCTGGAATAGGAGGTAAAGCCACAATTACTGGAAAAATATACGAATACAACTACAACAATGACTTTAGTGTTTTAAAAGACGAATACTACAAAGGTGATCATGAAGTATTTATCATATACGGTGATGACAACATCTATTCAGACAACTTTAAAACACACTATGATGGAACCTTCGAGTTTAACTATCTATTACCAGGAGAATATACTATTTATGTGTACTCCTCTGATACAAACATTAACTCGGCCAACAATATGACCGTAACACAAAAAGTCACTATAAACGAAAAGAAAGAGGTTGTAGATATAGGCACAATTGAGGTATATGACATATAACTCATTATGATATAATGTTGTTTAATTAATTTGTGAGGAAGCTTATCATTTACAACAAAAACACTCCCTGTTTTTATTGAACAGGGAGTGTTCTTTTATTACCTTAACTCACTCAACTCTTTTACTTTTTTACTCCATTTTTCTATTTTGTCTTTTTGAAGTTCTACCCCCTCAACAAAAGGTCCGCAGACTATCTTCAACTCTGTTGCCTCCCCTTTTTCATCCTCTATTAGAAAAAACTTCTCTGTATAATTCGTCTTTTCAAAGTCATTTTGTATATAATAATTTCCAAAAAGTTTATCTCCATATGCACTAGTTACTGCTCCTACTCCTTCATTTTTAAAATTAACTCCCAATTCTTTTTTCGTATTGTTCAAGCCTAAGACCGCAAACAACTCTTTAGTGTATTTCTCTTGAGTTAACACCTCCCATATTTTTTGTTGCCCCTCTTCTATATGGATATCAACAGAAACAAATTTAGATGAAGGCATAGCCAATATTTCAACCTCTGAAAGTATTTCAACCTCATTAAGTCTAGCACTACCATTCCCTCCATTAAGATAGCGAAAGCCAACTATCGAATCACTTTGGATTGAAAATGCTTGAATAACTATAATTAAATCATTTCTTTTTGAGTAGCGATTATAAACTTTTGCCAATTGAGGCAATTGAATTGGCAATACTTTAGCTTTAGGGTACTTTTCTAAATCAACATCAATTAAAGATGCTCCTTTTTCAAACTCTTCTTTTGTTGCAAACCTGCCATTTACCACTGGGACTGTTCTCCACTTTTTAATATCTACTGCTGGAAATCGATTAAGATTGTCAGGGCAATACCAACCTCCATATCTATGAGGCTCTGCTTTTTTATTTACCTGCGGCACTATCTTCTCTATCTTCTCTTGAAAAGAATTTTCTTGTTGAGCGCAAGAAGAATAAAAGACAATAGCTAATAAGAATAATAATTGGAAACTTTTACTTTTTTTCATAACTCTAATTTTTTTGTGTTAGTCCTTAAAAGTACCCCCAACCCATTTAAAGCTGATTTAAAAAGTGTAAAATAGTGTAAAATAACGCTTACAATACCTGTAAACAAAGTGAAAACAACTTAATTCTATTAGTTTTGCTCTCATATCTTTTATACAATGCTAAAAACTATAATTTTAATTTTTGTACTTCTTTTAGCTTTAAAGATTAATGCGGCAACAACTGAACAACATACAAAGGTTATTCTTAGATCTATCGCCCATGAATTTTTATTGCAACTTAACGATAGTACATCACGCATACTACCTATTGAAAATATTAATGGGCGTTTTGCTATTCGGTTTGAAAGCGAGCTTTCTTTTGAGCCAGATATGCTTTCTTTTTCTACTTTGAAGGTTTTAGAAAAAGCTTCTATTACAACTGACTACATTGTTGAAATAGAAAGATGCAACTCTACTGAAACCATTCATAGTTTCCAGACAACTCCTGACAAAAACTTAACCCCCTGTAAACAAAGAGCACTTCCAAAAGGCTGTTATATATTTTACTTTTCTACAATTACTCCGTTAGAATCTGAAAAAACAAACCAAAATCAGCTTTTCTACATAACCACTACTTTACTAATAGCTTTAATTAGTCTGCTTCTGTTTCTATTTTTCACTAAAAAGAAAAATAAGAATGTTTCTTTTATTACAATTGGAGCCTACCAATTGGATCCTAAAAGAATGTTACTCATATACAAAAATCAATCTACCGAATTATCAAGTAAAGAAACTGACTTACTAATTTACTTCCACACTAACAACAGCCAAACACTCAAGCGAGAACAAATACTCAACACAATTTGGGATGACAATGGGCAATACATAGGAAGAACACTGGATGTTTATGTTTCTAAATTAAGGAAGAAACTACAACAAGACCCTAATATAAAAATTATTAATATTAGAGGAGTAGGCTACAAATTCATTACTAACACATAAATAACAGCATACAATCTATTGCTTAATTTTATTTTCCATTCGGATTTTAAAAATTGTTAGTGTATATTTATAGCCATAACATTGACATCAAAATGAGCACAATATATCGTTTAGTACTTTTACTTAGTTTTTTGATTCCCAGCAGTTTTTTTTCTCAACTTTCAGACAACTTTAGTGATGGGGACTACACCAACAACCCCACTTGGGCAGGCGACATCAATAAATATGAGGTTAATGTGAGCAATCAACTACAAAGTAATGGACCAACAATAAGTGACACAGCCTACCTTAGTGCAAACACTGGAAACTTAGATTTCAACACAACTATTGTATGGGAATTTTATGTTGAGATGGGGTTTAGTCCATCAAATAGTAACAACTGTAGAATTTACCTTACTTCCGACAACGCTAATTTACGCTCTTCGTTAAACGGATACTACATTCGAATAGGAGAAAACGGAAGCTCTGATGCTATTAAATTTTACAAACAAGTTGGAACAACTAGCACCCTACTTTACACTGGAACAGGAAATACATTTGGCTCTAACCCTACTGCAAGTATAAGAGTAACTAGAACAAATAATGGCGATTGGACTTTTGAATCTGACGCAACTGGCGGGACAACATATATAGCTGAGGGATCAACTACCAATACAGACATTACTTCAAGTCAATTTTTTGGTGTTTGGAGTAAATATACTTCCTCTAATTCTAGTAATTTCATTTATGACAACTTTTCAATTACAGGGTCTACTATCGTTGACAACACTCCACCAGTTGTTACAAATGTTGCTGTAATATCAAACAACCAATTAGATATTAGTTTTAACGAACCTCTAGATGGCACAACAGCTCAAAACACGAACAATTATTCTGTTAACAACAACATTAACAACCCTACCACTGCAACTCTTGATGGCAGCAACCCTACCCTAATACACCTTACCTTTGGGACGAACTTTACAGATGGTCAAACAAACACTATTTCTATCCAAAATGTGCAAGATGTCGCTAACAACACAATGAATGCAAGTCAACATAATTTCTTATACTTTGTTGCTGTAACAGCAAGCTATAAAGACATTGTTATCAATGAAATTTTTGCTGATCCAAGCCCTCAATATGGATTACCCGCAGGAGAGTTTATTGAAATATACAATGCTTCATCTCACATCTTCAACTTATCTAACTGGACTATTGGAGACGCTTCTTCAGATGAACAAATTGGGAATTATACGCTCCTTCCCAACGAATATGTCATTATAGCTGATGACGCCTATTCATTTGAATATTCTATTTTCCCTAACTCAATTATCGTTTCGAGTTTACCATCATACAACAATAGTACTGATGATGTTGTTTTAAAAGACCCCAACGGTAATGTTGTTGACTTTGTAACCTACTCTGAGGAGTGGTATGGCAGCTCTTTAAAGGAAGATGGAGGATACACACTTGAATTAATTAACCCAACTCTTCCTTGCACTAGCTCTTCTAACTGGATTGGTTCTAACGACCCTAATGGAGGAACCCCAGGAACTCAAAACTCCGTTTACAATGTTACTCCAGATGCAACAACTCCAAGCATCATTACAGCTTCTACACTAAACAATGCATCTATTACACTTTGTTTTTCTGAAACATTGGACACAACTGGCGTCTCTATTAGCAATTTTTCTATTGATAACGGAATAAACATCATAGCCTATAGCTTTGATGAATTTTTTAGTTGTGTTGAACTAATTACAAACCCAAGCCTTGACACAGGAACTGTATACACTGTAACAGTTAATGGTTTAAGTGATTGTTCTGGGAATTCCACGACAAATGAGCAAGCGGAGATTATTCTCCCTCACACAGGAGCTAAAGGAGACCTTGTCATTAATGAAATTCTATACAACCCATACCCAGATGGAAAAGACTTTGTTGAACTTTACAACAATTCAGAAAAAAACATTGATTTATTTAACTGGCAATTAGCAAAGATTGCAGGAGATACGATATCCAGCAAAAAACCTATCGAATCGCACTTCCTGCTTAAACCTCAAGAATATGTTGTTTTAACAACAGCTCCAGACAACATTATAGAAAATTATGCTAATGCTCAACCTGATCGTTTTATTGACATGAGCAGCTTTCCTTCATACTCTGATGACGAAGGTACAGTTATACTATTATTACCCAACAATCAAGTTGTGGACAGTGTACATTATGACGATAGTTTTCAATTTGCTTTACTTAAAGAGACTGATGGAGTATCATTAGAACGAATAGACTTTAATCGTTCATCGAATGATGAAACAAATTGGCATAGCGCTGCCGAAGCAGAAGGGTTTGGTACTCCAACAATTCAAAATTCTCAATATACAATGACAGAAGCATCTCCCATAACTCTAACTGTTGAACCAGAACTTTTTTCTCCTGATAACGATGGTTTTGAAGATGTGCTAACGCTTTCATACAAAATGGAAACTTCTGGTTTTGTTGGAAACATTACCATTTTTGATGCTCAAGGACGAACAATAAGACAACTAATGCAGAACGAATTACTAGGAATAGAAGGATCCATATCTTGGGATGGATTAAACAACCAAAGGGAAAAGGCTAGAATAGGTGCTTACATCATCTACTTTGAATACTTTGATTTAAACGGCAACGTTAACGCCATTAAACACCCGTGTGTTGTAGGGGGAAAATTTTAAAAACACTTCTTTTTCTTCTTTTTTTTAGTAACTTGATGGCAATAACGTTATTACCTGTTCACCTAAACTTTTATCGGAACCTAATTCCAACTTACCTATAGTACAACCTTAATTAGGCTGTAACATTTGTAACGTTAAAATTTCTGATAGTTAATACCTTTGCACACAAATGGACAGAGATAAACTATATAACATCATTGGAGCATTAATTGCATCTACAGGGATATATTTTATTGCAAAACACATTCCCATCCTCAACAGTGTAATGCTTGGGCTTATTATAGGAATTATTCTGGGTAACATTATTAAAATTCCCTCAAGCCTTAACGGAAATCTTAAATATACTGGCTCAAAGCTACTTGAAGTATCAATTGTCTTACTTGCTTTTGGTATTTCTGGGTCTTCATTAGCCGCTATGGGAGTTCCATTTCTTATCAAGATCATTATTGGAGTTATATTAGTACTAGTTACAGCTATTCTTTTGCATAAACTATTGAAATGCAAAGGGTCTACAGGCTTACTAACAGGCTTTGGAACTGCCATTTGTGGGTCCTCTGCTATAGCAGCTGCATCTCCCGTAATCTCAGAAGATAAAGAAGACGCAGGCATAGCAATTGCGGTTGTAAATTTACTTGGCGCACTGGGAACTTTTATACTTCCTGCAATTTTAGCCTATATTGACATTGATGATAGTCAAAAAGGATTTTTAATTGGTGGCACCCTACATGCTGTAGGAAATGTAGCAGGTGCTGGCTATGCAATGAATGATTATATTGGAGAAACTGCTATTGCTGTTAAAATGGTAAGAGTTGCTTCATTGTCTCCTATGGTTATAATATACAGCTACTTTGTAAACCGAGACAAAGGAAAGGGGACTTCTTTTAAGCTTCCTCTATATTTATGGTTGTTTATTGCTATCACAATTTTAACACTATTCATTGAGTTCCCAAATAATCTCGTTTATTATTTAAAAATTGCTGGAAAAATTTTCCTTACTGCTGCTATGTTAGCAATTGGGCTTCGACTTAGCCTCAAGCGATTATTTCAATCTGGAAAATCAGCTTTTATATATGGCGTGATTCTTTTTGCTATACAAATGATAATATATACTGTATTGATGTTAATATAGCTGGATTAACTCTAAATTAAAAGCGTGTTCCTTTTATTGACTTACTCTTAACAATTTTTATCAGCAAACTTTCTTTATTTCGGCATTTGTTTCCTTTCTTGCATGAAAGCAACTATACATTAAGATGTCCCATTTTCTTAGCCAATATTTTTCATTAAGACTTAAACTTTTCTACAGAAACTTCGAATTAGGGTTATTGTTTTGGATTATCCCCATTTTCATTGGCGCTGGTATCACATATGCATTAATAAACCTAACAGATTTTTTCCATAGCAAACAACTTCAACTTCTACTAGCAAACATTGCCTTATTAATATGGATTCATTATAAGCGTAAAGATAGAGACTTCTTAAGAAGCACGCTAACTAAAAACCAAATACGACTAATTTATTACTTAGAATACACTTTACTTTCTTCCCCTTTAATAGTCTTAGCTTTTGGCTGCAAAAACTGGATACATTTAAGCCTATTCTTAGCAATACTAGGAATACCTTTCTTATCTCCTTCTTCACGGCGACAATCAAAGCCTCTACGTATATTCAAAAAATGGAACATTGAATGGAATAGTGGCTTTCGACTCTATGGACTAGCTCCCATACTGGTTATTAGCATCTATATCTCTTCTTTCTTTCTATCAACCACAATTTACCTCAACCTATTCTTGTTTGGTTTAACAATATTAAGCCCCTCTTTATTTCTATCTATCGAGGAAGCCCCAAATTGGATCAAAATTTTTGACTGCTCCCCCCAACAGTTTTTAACTCAAAAAGTCAAACTCCATCTTATCCATCTATTTGTATTCTCCCTACTTACTACACTTCCTATTATCATCTTAGAATTCAGCCATTGGCCTTTAATTCTTTTGATTCTTGCTCAGGCGATATTTTACAACCTCAATACGACATTAGGGAAATACGCTAATTATCAAAATGAAGCAGCAAAAATAATAACATCTATTGTTAAAACAATTTTCACTTTAGTTCCTTTTCTTCTTCCATTAAATATCATTTTAAGTCTATTCTTATACCGTAAAGCTATTCAATCATTAAAACCTTATTTACATGTTAACAATTAAAAACCTAACCAAAAGATTTGGAGACAATGTCTTATTTAAAAATGTAAATCATGCCTTTGAGGAAGGAAAGATCATAGCTGTTATTGGAAAAAACGGAGCAGGAAAAACAACGTTTTTTAACACCATTACAAAAGCAGACAACAACTTTGAAGGGCAAGTACAATACCAAGGAAAATCTTACCAAAAAATAAATGATTTAGGCTATGTTCCCGCAGAATTGTATTTCTACCCTAAGATTACAGGAATCGAATACTTAAACTACTTTCTTTTCTCCAGAAACCTTAAAAACAATGGAAAGATTGAACATTGGAACCAACTTTTCCAACTACCGCTTCAAGATTATGTTGACTCATATTCTACTGGTATGAAGAAGAAGCTAGCGATTATGGGAGTATTAATTCAAAACAATTCTATTTTTATTTTTGATGAACCCTATAATGGACTCGACATTGAGAGCTGCTTACTGCTAGACAAAATTATCTTAAAACTTAAATCAAGTAATAAGCTCGTCATAATATCATCCCACATCCTTGCTTCACTATATGAAATTAGCGATCAGATTTTATTGATAAACAACCACGAAATAAAAGCATTTAGTGATAAGAAAGAATTTAAACAACTCAACGATTTATTGATTGATAAGAACATCGAATTAGCAATTGAACAACTTGTATAGTTCTTTTATATTTTTTTTAGTTCAATTCTAAACGTAGTGCCATTCTCAGATGATTTTAACACAATAATTTTACCTTTATGATGCTCTTCTACAATTCTTTTAGCTAGGGACAGCCCTAATCCCCACCCTCTTTTTTTTGTCGTAAACCCTGGCTCAAAGACAGTTTTTAATTTTGTTGCAGGAATTCCTTTTCCTGTATCAGACACATCCAAGATTATTGTTCCTTCCTCTTCTTTTACAAGATAACATATGCTCCCTACACCTTCCATTGCATCAACAGCATTCTTTGTTAGGTTTTCAATAACCCACTCAAACAAAGGAATATTTAAACTTGTTTTCAATTCTTTATTAGTACAATCCAAACTAAAGTCCACTTTTTTAGAAACTCTAGTTTGTAAATAAGCAACACTTTTTTCTAACACACTATAGAAGTTAGCTTCTTCTAATTTAGTTGCGGAACCAATCTTAGAGAAGCGATCTGTTACAGTTTCCAACCTGTGAATATCTTTATCCATTTCTTTTAAGGATGCTTCATCCACTCCTTGAACCCTCAACAACTCTATCCAAGCCATTAAAGAAGAAAGGGGTGTCCCTAGCTGATGTGCGGTTTCTTTAGCCATCCCCACCCAAACTTGATTTTGTTCAGCCCTACGGAAAGTACTAAACAAGAAATAAGCTACCAATAAAAATATTCCTATTGCTACTAACATTGCCACAGGAAAAAACCTCAATTGTTTTAGTGTTAACGATTCTAAAAAATAAACCCTTCCGATATTATCGTCAGTTAATACAACCTCGATAGGCTGATTTTCTGCAGCCATCTTTATTTTTAAAACCTCAAGTCCTCCGTGCTTTTCAATAGCATCATCCGTAAGATTAGTTGCAATTAGATTATTTGTTGAATCTGCGACAAAAACTACAGGAACTAATGCTGTATTCTCAACTAAGTCCTTATTAAATGCTGTGATGAGTTCATTTCTACGCTTTTGTAATTCAAAATATTTCTGAGAATTGGTATAATATATTTTTTGAGAATTGTTTCCTGCAAAAGTAATTTCTATTGGCTGATTCTCCTGTTCCCACTGTGTAATTAACAGCAAAAGAGAATCATTACTTTGTGCATTTAGATTCGCTGTTGTAATCGGATTATTCTCATTATCAGTAAGAATTAAAGGTATACTTTTATTGTTTTGGATAATAGACAAAGCAAAACTATAATCAGACAAGTCCTTTTGCATTTCTTTAGTAGCCTTAAGCCATAGTTCTACTTTTTTTCGTTCCTGCTCAGCCAACTCTTGAAACGCTTCATTAGTGACATGGACTAAATCTGCTTTTTTACGAATAGCTTCACTCCATAACTTTACCTTTTGACGTTCTTCTTGCTGTACTTTTCTAGCTATAGAACTTGAGTACCATAGTGTCCCTCCCACAATCAACATTGCGAAAGCGACTAAAACTAATTTCCAACGTTGCTTTTTTGAATATAAGTTCATTGCATTGAATCAATACTATTGAGATAACGTAGAATTATTCTTTTTATTCTCTTATATATTCCCCATAGAACAATAACAAAGAAGCTTGTTTATATAATTCGGGATTATTAGGCTTCATTTGAATACCTAACAATTCTTTAGAGTCACTTAAAAGCTCACCTTTTTCAGTCCATGTTACCATCCCCAAGAAATCATCTTCAAACTCCATTGTTCCATCATCTTTAAGAGAAGCTAATTTTGCATCACTGTTGTCTAGAATATTATCTGAAGCATCAACAGCAAGTACAACTTTTGAATTAGCATCAAGTATTTTATCTCCAGAAAAAGACCCTATTTTTTCCCCATTCTGGAATAACTCTCCTTTTGCATCAATAGACAACTCTACTCCATGTTCTTGAATAGTTATTAAAAACGGACTATAACTACTCTCTTTATCTGAGTTACAAGTTATAAAAGCTAGAGAAAAAGCAAATATTACAATAAAAATCTTCATAGTATCAAATTATTTGATTTAACAGCTTTACGCTCATTCTCTCTTTTCGTTCCATTTTTAACACTTTTTTGCACTACTTCTCTAACAACACAATCTCTATCCTTCTATTTAAATCTCTCCCCCAACGATATGTGTTAGGTGCAACAGGGTTTTCATCACCACACCCTGAATAAAACAAACGCTCGGGATCTATTCCCTTTTCTACTAAACGTTCGTATACTGCTTTGGCGCGGTTAATAGAAAGCGTTATATTTTTTTCTGGAATACCCGATTTATCTGTGTACCCTGTTACTTCTATTTTTATTGTTTTATTGTACTTTAACATTTCTGCTAAGGAATCTATTTGTACTGCATTTGTATCATTTATAGTATACATATTAGGTTCAAAAACGACATGATTTAACAACAAAGATTCTCCTATTTCTTTATCAAACAAATCTTTTAAACTTGTTTTTAACTTATTTTCATAAGGGTCAACTTTTTCTACAGGCTCTTCGTCAACAAGCTTATCAGAAGACTCTACTTTTTTCTCTAAAACTTTAACCTCTATTCTTCTGTTTGCTGCCCTTCCATCTTTTGTTTTATTGGTGTAGGCTGGTTTAGAAGAACCATATCCCTTATAAACCAAACTACTAGATTTCACACCTTTTCGAATTAGATAATCATAAACATATTTTGCTCTATTTTTTGATAAAACTTTGTTGGTTCCCTCATTACCCGAACGGTCAGTATGCCCACCTATCTCTAACTTCAAATCAGGGCTTTTTTGTAACGCTTTCAAGATATTCTGTAAATCTTTATTTCCATCAGGGTTTGACAATGTTGTTTTATTAGGTAAGAACTTCACTTTATCTAAAATCAAAACTGTATTGACAGGAATTGCCTCAGGAACAATAACCAAATGTTCAATACTAATATGCAATTGGCTTTTATCAATAACCTTAGGCATAGGTGGGCAGATGTTATTTTTCAAGGAATCATACAACATAAATTCCGAATAGGGCTTAAAGTTCTTTATTCTTTCACGTATTTTATTATACCGAGGACTAGTATTAGCCCCATCTGTTCCTAAATCCCAATAAGCCACGGCATCCAAATCACTCATCCCGCAAAACTGCTTTAAAATAACAGCTGAAATAAAACCTGATGCATGCCAACCGTTCCAACAATGTAAATAAACAGGGCCTATTGAACTGTCCTTAGCACTTTTGTATACGATTTCTAACATATCATGTACATGTTGATCATCGAAGTAATCAAATTGGTCGTACTGTAAGACATTACGACTATCATTTACACATTTACAAGTATCCAGCGTAGGTGCTGTCTCCCAATTTTTTCTATATAAATATACAGAATGAGAAAAACCTTCTTTACATAAATTATTAACTCCGTCGTTAGGCAATGGATTACTATTTTTTCGTTTCGCCGTTTTGTGATAGTAATTATTGGCTCCACCTCTATAAGCTACTCCATGAAGTATTGGTCGCATGTTTCTTGTTCCATACAAACTATCAAAACCGTTCCCCCAATTATCTACAATTTTATACATTAAATCGGTTTCTACATATCTATTTTTATAGTAGTTGTAGTCCAAATTAAATTTAGGATCTGTATAATTACCTATTGAGTCTTGTGCCCAATAATTGACCATCAAAACAATACTTAATATGCTATATAGTATAAACTTCATTTATTATTTCTTTGCAAAAAGAATACCTTTTTGGTTTTTTCATACCTAATTACACAAAAATATAACAGTAAGTCAGCATATCCTTACCTAAACTGATTACTTATTAACATTGATTTTGTAATACATTTTTTAACAGTTCTACACTTCCTTTTTTTATACCTTTACATTAAAATTAATTAAACGAAAGGAAATGAATCAAAACAGACCACCAGAAATTGACACAGATAAAATCAAAAAAGTAGTCATCCCTATTATTTTATTAATTGTAATTATTGTTTTTGTAATCAAGAGCTCTATTACAATAAAAGCGGGTGAAGCAGGGGTATTATTCCAAACTTTTGGAGGCGGTGTTAAGACTGACAAAACTTACGACGAAGGTTTTCACATAATAGCTCCATGGAACAAAATGGTTGTTTATCCAACAAGACAACAAGAAGTATTGGAGACAATGGGAGTTTTATCTTCAAACGGATTAGATATTACCGTTGAGGTTTCTACTTGGTTTCAATTAGATCAAGTCTCAATACCTTTACTTCACAAAGAAAAAGGCAGGGGTTATTTAGAAAACATTGTTAAACCTGCTATACGTTCTGCCACAAGAAGTGTTATTGGACGCTATACTCCAGAAGAGATTTATTCTTCAAAAAGAGATGTTATTCAATCTGAAATTTTTGAAGAAACTCAAATCATCTTGACTAAACAATATGTTCAAACTAACGAAGTATTAGTTAGAGATATCACTTTACCTCCTACAATAAAAGGAGCTATTGAAAACAAACTGAAACAAGAACAAGAATCATTAGAGTACGAATTTAAGCTCCAAAAGGAACAAAAAGAAGCCCAAAGAATTAAGATTGCCGCAGAAGGAAAAGCTGAAGCAAATAAAATCCTTAACGCATCCCTAACTCCTAACATTCTAAAAGAGAAAGGGATAGAAGCTACACTCGAACTTTCTAAGTCTCCCAACAGTAAAGTTGTTGTGATTGGCAACCAAGATGGCATGCCATTAATTTTAGGAAATGAGTGATTTTTTTAAAAATTTGTTTGGAGAAAGAAATAAAGTTATTATCTTTGCCGACCAATAAGGTTGGTACCTTAGCTCAGTTGGTAGAGCACAGGACTGAAAATCCTGGTGTCCCTGGTTCGATCCCTGGAGGTACCACACTAACAAAAAGGCTTTACATAACGTAAAGCCTTTTTTGTTTTTAAGATTTTTTGTCATCTAATTATGACAACTTAATATCATAATTAGATTATTGTTTATTTCAACTCTTCTATAATAAAGTCTACTCGTTCTTCTATCGATCCTTTAGGTACTTCTACTAAAGTAAAACCTAAGTTTTGATATGCTTTTCTCAGTGCCTTATCAATATTTATAGCTTCTTCTATTGATTCTTTGCGCTGTTCATCATTAGCAAAGATCCCTTCCCAAAAAGGCATATAGAAAACTTGTTTAGAATACCCTGCCACTTTTGCTCCTTCAGCATAACGATCAGGAGCTTCTTCACCAGCAAACTCCATATATCCAATCAAGTCAACCATACTTCTATCTAAGAAACAAAAGGTATCATCATCAATTGAGTCTAACAGCTTTAGCATTCTATTATAAACTTCATCACTAAAAGCCAACATATCAATCCATGGCAGGAGGTTATTATCTTTATCTTGGTTTTCTTTTATTACTTGTCTTGCAATTTCATCATGACAACTATACCCTCTACGAATTAGTTCATTAACAACCGAAGATTTACCCGTACTCGGCGCTCCAGTAATTATAAAGTATTTTCCTCCAAGATCTCCCATAACTACTCACAAATATAAACATATCTAGTAATTTAACCACTTCAACCTAAATAGTTCATTCTAAAACTGACACATAGACATTTAAAAAAAACTAATTTTAAATTATAGTTAACCCTAAAAAATCAACAAAAAACCTTATAAACTCAATAAAAACAAAGAATACAGAGTGTTTTCATAAAAAAAAACTATTGCTTGAAACATTTTGGTTCAATAATTGACAATAACATTTCAAACAACTTTAAAATTTAAAATGTCATGGATTTAATTAAAACATTAGCATACGCAGGATTAGGATTAACAGCTGAATCTAACGAAAAAATCAAAGAAAGATTTGATGCTCTAGTTGAGGCTGGTAAAAAAGCTGATAATGAAGGAAAAAACATTATTGGTGATTTCTTTAAAACAATTGATTCTACAAAAGAAGATTTTGAAGCTAACATCGAAAAAAATAAAGAAAAATTATTTGAACAATTCCCAATATTAAAAGAGTGGGAAGACAAATTAAACCAAACTAAAGACGAAGTAACTTCAAAATTTAACTCTACTAAAGAGGATATCACTGAAAAAGCAAAAACAGTAAAAGAAGACATTACTAAAAAAGCGAAATCAGCACAGGAAGAAATCACTAGTAAAGTAAAAGCTACTACTGAAGATTTAACTCAAAAAGCAAAATCAGCTAAAGAAGAGATAGAAAACACGGTAAACAAGGTAACTAAAGTAAAAAAGGAGGAAAAATAACCTTTCTTTATAGATAAACTAAAGCCCATTTGAAAAATCAAATGGGCTTTTTTGATTTTAACCAATTGTTTGTTACTTGGGTTTCATTTTTTTTTAGCATCTTTAACACAATGATACGCCCAATTATAATATTATTCTTTTTGGCATTTGTTCAATTATATTTTGGACAAAACAAAGAAAGAATAGCTGAGCTTGAACAAAAGCTAAAAACTGACCAACCCCAAGATAAAATTGCTGAAATCACATTCGAACTTTCTCAACTTTACGAATTATCCAAAGAACCAAGTGATATCAATAAAGCTATTGAATATGCCCAAACAAGCATATCCATCAGTAACAACATCAATTACACCACTAAAAAAATAAAAGCTATCCATCAACTTGGGAAGTTATATCGTAACAAAGGGAATTACGACCAAGCACTCATCCATCACAACCAAGGATTAAATATTGCAAAGGAATATGCCAATCAAAAAGCAATAGCAACTGCCTACATTAATATTGGGAAGGTCTATGCTGCTTCTAAGCAAGAAGAGTTAGCTAAAGAAAACTTTTTAAATGCGATAAAAATTGGGGATAAAATTAAAAACCCCTTAATTAAATCCATTGCGAACTCTTCTTTGGGAGACTTTAACAAGCAGTTGAACAAAGACAACATCTCTACCCAGTATTATATTGAGGCTTTAGATAATATTCTGCAAACAGACAATATTTATATGCAAGGTATAGCCTATAAAAATGTTGGGTTAATGCAAAATCAAACCAATCAAAAAGAAGCAAGTGCTACATCTTTCAAAAAAGCATTACAGAAACTTGAAATTGTAAATGACAAAAAAGAACTTTCTGAAATTAACTTTTTCTTAGGAGAGTTCTACCAAGACATTAAAGATTATGACAACGCCATCATTTACATGAAAAATAGCTTAGGCTTTGCCGAGCTTAGCGGGCATCAGGAATTCATAAAGAAAGGGTATGAAAACTTAGCTAATGTATATGAGAGAAACAACGATTTTAAGAACGCTTATAACTATCAAAAATATTATTGTGCAATAAAAGATACTAAACTAATCTCAGAGCTAGAAGCTCAACTCGAAATTGAACGAAAAAACGGTGAAATAGCCTTAATAAATCAACAAAGAAGAATTGAATTAGAAGCTGAAAGAACAAGAACTTACATCCTTTTATTTATTGCAATTATTGTATTAATATTTAGTATTACCCTATATTATAATCTTCGACAAAAAAACAAAATTAATAAAGATTTGGCATTTGCTACAAAAGCTGCCAATAAGTCTAAGCAAGAAAAAGAGGAGTTTTTTACATTTACAAGTCATGAAATCAGAACTCCATTGAATGCAGTTGTTGGAATGACGCAACTTTTAGGAAAAACGAATTTAAATGAAATACAAACTAAATATCTAAAAACAATTAAATCCAGTGCAAATAACATCTTATTTTTAGTAAATGATGTTTTGGATTTAGCTAAACTAGAAAAGGGGGCTATTAAACTTGAAAGTGTCAATACCTCTATTAGAGAGATTGTGTCTGAGTTAGTAAACTCCCTGAGTTTTAAAACACATGACAAAGCAGTTGTTTTATCCTATGATATTGATGACAAAGTTCCAAATTATATCAAAGCTGATCCACTAAGAATAAATCAAATATTACTCAACCTTACAGACAATGCTTTGAAATTCACCAAAGTTGGGACTGTTCAAGTAAAAGTTACCCTTGTAGAAGACAACGATGAAAGCGCTACTCTAAACTTCACTGTAAAAGACACAGGAATTGGTATTAGCGATGAAAAAATTGAAAAAATATTTGAGAGCTACCAACAAGCAAGTATTGATACAACCAGACATTACGGAGGAACTGGCTTAGGTTTGGCTATTACAAAACAACTTGTAGAATTAATGGACAGTAAAATTGAAATAGAAAGTAAAGTCAATCACGGGACAACCTTTAGCTTCACGATTCAATTTCCAAAAAGTGAAGCTAGTGTTGAGGAATTAGTAATTGACAATAATGTAGAACCCCTTTCAAACATTTCAATACTTGCTGTTGATGACACAGACCTCAACCGTTCAATCTTTTATGATTTAGTTTACTCTAAAGAAAACAATGTAAATGTAACCTTAGCTGAAGATGGTAAACGGGCACTTGAATTGTGTAAGCAAGAGAAGTTTGATGTCATTATGATGGATTTACAAATGCCTATTCTTAATGGTTTTGAAACAACCGACCAAATAAGAAAAGATGTCAATAGCCCAAATCAAAACACCCCTATTATTGCAATGACAGCTCATGTAATTGAAGGTGTCTCTAAAAGATGCGATGAAGTTGGCATGAATGATTATATTGCCAAACCAATTAATATTTCAATACTCTTCAAAAAGATTAAACAATATATTGAAACTTCTAACCCTCAACAAAAAGAGGTTACTTTGCCCCCTCAAAAACCAGCAAATAATGAAGTTGAACTAAAAACACAATTAGTCGATTTAACCAGTCTATCAGAATTAGTAGGAGGAAATTCAACTAAAATTATTAAGTACATTGATTTATTCTTAAAAAACATCCCTAATGATTTTGCCTTATTAAAGGAGCAGTTTGAAGCCCAAAACTGGTCTGAATGTGCAAAGACAGCCCACAAAATAAAAGGAAATGCAAGTTATATGGGAATCCAACAAGCCAAAGAACTTTTAATTGAGATTGAAAAATTGAAAAAAGAAGTTGGAGATGTAGATAAAAATATTGATATTGTGGACGAATTAGGCGTTCTTCTAAACCAATCGATTGAACACTTAAATTTAATAAAACAAAATCTAATCATTTGAATATGAGAACTATTGTAGTTGACGACGA
>JAUHZI010000193.1 GCA_030426105.1 Bacteroidia bacterium
TTCTTGCCGGTGGCGGACGCGGTGTTGCTCTTGATTCTAAAGGAAATTGTTGGGTAGCCTGTAATACGAGCCCAGACTTTCCCCATACCACTACTACAGACGGCGTTTCTATTATTGAAGGATTTGCCCTTGGGTATCCACACTTACAACAAACAGTGGGGCGCAAACATAAAACAGGTTCCGTTTTTATGATTCCTGCGGATGCTAAACCTATAGACACCATTGATAAAATTACCCACGAATCTAATTTAACACCTTACGGAGATGGTGAACTAAACGCACCTTGGGGAGTATCTATTGATGGAAATGATGATGTTTGGGTTGCTAACTTTATAGGGAGAGGTGTATCGTTTATGGCGGGTGCTTCACCAACTGGACGTACCGAAGACTTTACTACAGGAGATGTGATTCACACCATCCATTCGGGTAGTATACAAATGCTGACCGATGTAGTAGTTGACCAAGCAGGAAACCTTTGGTGTGCCAATAACTGGAACTTACCTCAAACGGTAATGGAAGCAAAACCTGACCCTGCCTATTCTACTTGGGGTGGTGGCTCTGGTGTCGTAGTGGTTTACGGAATAGCCAAACCTGCTCAAACTCCACTTGCTGGTCCTGTGAGTGCTGTTTAAAACCTATAATACTAAATAAGCGTCTTTAAAACAGACGCTTATTTCTTCAACACTTTTTTAGATTCTTCTTCTCATTTATCTTTATATTTGGATAAAATAGCACATATATATAAACAAGTTATGTACAATTCAAACCAATCGAAATAGAATTAAAACTTAATGAAGATCTTTTTGAAACCTACCTTGTCAATCCTGACACTTTTAATATTGAATCTTAACAATACTGTCTTTGCACAGAATCAAAGCATTAAAAATCTAACTACCGATGATATAATCGAGAACACCATTTCTACTAAGGAGCAGCACACTTATGCTGTTCAATTAGAAAATGGTATGGCAATCACTGGAAAGGTTATTCAAAAAGGGATAGATTTGGTAATCGATGTATATTCCCCTGTAGGTGAGCTTTTATATCAAGTTGACAGTCCAAACGGAAAAGAAGGAGAAGAACCGATTGACCTTACTGCGAATCAATCTGGCTTATACAAGTTTATAGTTCATTCTCTCGATAAAGATGCTAAAAAAGGTAACTACACTTTAGAAGTAGAACAGATTTTGAGCTTTCCAGAAAACACTAAACGTATTACCAAAAAGGAGCTTCCAACAGAAACACTATACAAGCTATGGGAATCTACACTTAACGATAAGAACGCTATTGATAAATTTGTAGCCAACCATACTGAAAGGCATATTATTGAACCAATTGAAGGTGATAATGTAAATATGTTAGTCACCTATTTCTGTGTGCCAGATAATAATACAGAATATGTAATGTTGAGCGGTGGCCCTGATTTTTTGGGACTTCGATTTCAACGATTACCAAACACAAAACTCCATTTTGTTACACAAAAAGTTCCTAATGATGCTCGTTTCAATTATGGTTTCAATTATTTTAATTTAGATAAATATGGTCCAAACAAGGAAATTGAATCTAGAAGTGTTAAACACGCTTATGATGGAACTATTGAAATGCCAAATGCCCCTGAACAAACTTACATTTCAAAAAGAGAAAATATTAGCAGAGGAATATTGTACCCAACATTAATTAAAAGTAAAATTTTAAATCAAGAACGAAAAATATCTATTCACACACCTGCTAATTACGATTCAAAGAAGCCTCATAATTTATTAATAGTTTTTGACGGAGAATCATACGGATCAAGACCAAATCGTAGGTCAAGAATACCTACTCCAACTATAATTGACAATCTAATAGCGGACAAAAAAATCTCACCTACTATCACTGTTTTAGTATGGTCAATGGGTAGCCGTAGTAAAGATTTGGTAAGCGAAAAATTTGGAGACTTTATTGCAACTGAACTCATTCCTTGGGCACGTGCAGAATACAACATTCATCCTAAATCAAGCAAAGTTATTTTAGCTGGTTCAAGTCGTGGTGGCTTTGCAGCTAGTTATATCGCGTTTAGATATTCAAATGTAATAGGAAATGTTCTTTCCCAATCAGGATCTTATTGGATTAAAGGAACTAAAGATGAAAATCATTGGATATATCCAGAAGATAATGGAAAACTAATCAATTTATACAAACAGAGTAAACGATTGCCTATTAAATTCTATATGGATATAGGTTTATATGATGCTGGTGCATCAATGCTAGGAATGAATAGACAGTTTCGAGATATCCTTGAAATAAAAGGTTATAAAGTAGATTATCATGAATTTAAAGGAGGACACAATTACTTGAATTGGCGAGGAACACTTTCAGATGGGTTAATATCCTTAATTGGAACAGAGTAAAACATAAAACTAAAACAGAAATATGATACCATTTAATGATTTATTACTATTTGGATTAGCAGCATTAATAATGGTACTTTCACCTGGACCGAATATGATTTATTTAATCTCAAGGTCTTTGTCACAAGGAAAAAAAGCTGGAATCGTTTCTCTTTTGGGAGTAATGTGTGGGTTTTTATTCCATATACTTATGGTGTCTTTTGGACTTACTGCAATATTTTTTGCTGTCCCTTATGCTTTTGTAGTAGTTAAGTTTCTTGGAGTAGGATACTTATTATATTTAGCTTATAATACCGTTAAATCTAAAAATAAAATTTTTGACGCTGACCAAAACTTGAAATCGGACAAACCTCTTAAGCTATTTAATATTGGACTTTTGACGAATATCCTAAATCCAAAAATGGCGGTATTTTATCTTTCTTTTTTTCCTCAATTTATAAAGCCTGAACATGGTTCTATCTTAGGTCAAAGTTTTCAACTCGGAATTACACAAATACTAATAAGTTTTTTAGTTAATTTTTTGATTGTTATATCTGCTGCTAAAATGGCAAATTGGTTCTCGAAAAAGCCAATTTGGTTAAGAATACAGAAGTGGTTTATGACTTCAGTATTAACTGGACTTGCTGTAAAAATGGCATTGACAAAAGCGAAATAAAAAAGCCAGCATGTAACATACTATAAAGTTAATTGCTAAACTACTTCACTATTCATAGCCGAAACCAATTACAACCACTTCAAAAACTCCTCTCTAGGAATTTCTTACCCTTATACCTAAATGTATTTATTATACTCTTTTTATTTTTTTATATTTGAGAAGTTTAGGAATTAAAAATAGTCTGGATATATTAAAAATGTCCTTATATCTATGTGTTATACAACATTTGACAAAAAAAATGGAAACTGAAACAATAAACTCTTTATTACCAGCGACAATTACATTGATTGTAACTTCTCTTTTTGGATTGTTAGTTGGAATATTGACTGAGAAATTTAAGAATAGACTGAGAATTATAACCTACGAAATTTACACTCAGAATTTAAAGCCAAATTTATCAAAGAATCTTATCGGTAATTTGAAAATATCCCTAAATGAAAGAGAAATTGACTCATTGAGAACTGCGTATGTCGAGTTTGAAAATAAAAATAATGTTGACTTAGAAAATATTGCAATAAGGTTTAATATCAGTCAAGGTGCAGTTTTTCAAGGAAGTGAAGGATACGTAAAAAATAGACTTTCTTGGCTCAATTGGACTGAACAGCATAATGAAATCTTCCAAAATGTTCTATCTAAATATAATGCTCTACCAACTGATGAAAATGGGGTAAAGCAAATTCCAGATAATTTACAGAATCTAATTAATTATGTTAATCAGAACCAAGAATATTTAATCCCAGTATTTAACAGAAATGATACTGCTCATTTTAACTTTTTGTTTGAAGACCCATTAGATGGAAGTACAGCTATTTTATATACTTCAATTAATCACAAGTCTGTCAGACTGGAAAGAAAAGTGGATGATGATAAAGTAGCCAAGAAAAATTTATGGACAGCAATAGGAATAGGAATAGCGCTTGTAGTAATTATACTTGCGATACTTTCGCTCAATTACCCAGAGCAAAAGTCATTGATTATTGTATCAGGTGTTGTTGGTTTTTCGTATTCTATTGTTGGCTATTTAATATTGGGAATTTATAAACGAATTAGAGATTACTTTAAATAAAAACGTTGTACAACAATGGCTACAAGTAATTATCTAATCTCACAACTATTCATAATTAAGACCTTTATACACAATATCTAACACACCAAAATAAGATTGAAAAATATTGATTGCCATAAAAATGACTTTATAGAAAGCTGGAATTCGATTGAAGAATTTTATAGTTCTTTTTCTGATGATTGGAGTTCAAGTGGAGAAGATGCCATAAGATTAATTAAAAAAATGCGAGAATTGGAGCTTGATGAAAAAATAAGAGCTGGACAATCATTATGGTTTTTTTTATTATCTAGAAATAGAAATCATGGTTTAGATAAAGAACCTCATATCCAAATAACATTTCTAGGAAATAACAAAATGAATATCAAATCAAATTTTGACGGAGAAGAAATAAGACAAGAATCTGAAGTTGATTATAATGGATACCTCGAAAAAATGATTAATAAATTATTAGAACAAGAAATAATATTAAATGAATATGAAGAAGAAGATTTTGACTCCTTTTTTGCTTCTTTAGGTGATGATTAACACTAAGATAAGTATAGAAAGTACTGTGCACAACAATCTATAACCCCAATTACGGCAAATTTGACTATACCAAAATACACTCGGAATTGCTAAAGTCTATGCTAAACCGAAAATAAATGCTAATTTACCCCGTAACTAACGGTTATACGAGACCGTTGGCAAACATTAAAAAATGACGCAAAAAAGTATAAAAAATATTATCTCTAATTTAGAAAACAATAAAAAAGAAGAAGCTTTTTTTGGATTCTATAATCAAGATGGAGATGAATACAGTACAACTATTAAGGCAAATAGACAAGGACTTGAACTATTCTCTGCTGAACTTTTAAAAGCAAGTATTGAAATTGAAAATAGAGATTTTAAAAACGGAGAAATTGAACCTTATGAAATTGATATTAGTTGGACAGACTTAAATGCGGATTTTTA
>JAUHZI010000194.1 GCA_030426105.1 Bacteroidia bacterium
ATTTAGTAAAGGTTAGTTAACGTTAAAGCAATGTTGAAATAGTACTTATGCAGGGAAATTAAATGACCCTTACGTATGAAGACTAACATTAAAAGAAGAAGCTTTTTAAGAAACTCATTATTAGCAACTGGAGGACTACTTTTAGTCCCTAATTTTATTAGTTGTAAAGATGATGATATTGATGAATTACCAATTCCAGATAACTTAGCAGAGAAAAATTTTGAGCAAGGCGTTGCTAGTTTTGATCCTACAAACTCACAAGTTATTATTTGGACTCGTTATAACACCAAACAAACTTCGGCAACCTTAATTTGGCAAATAGCAAAAGACAAAAATTTTAAAGATGTTGTTCGTCAAGCAGAAGTAACTACCGATGCTTCAAGAGATTTTACTGTAGCTGTTGAAATTAAAGATTTAGACGCAGGACAAAAATTATACTACCGTTTTGTAAGTGCTGACGATAAAGCAACATCACCAGTAGGAGAAACCCTAACGTTTAGCGAATCAATAAGCGAAGTAAAATTAGCAGTAGCATCTTGTGCAAACTTTGCTTACGGTTACTTTAACGTATACGAAGAGATAAAAAAATCTGATGCAGATGTTGTAATCCATTTAGGAGATTATATCTATGAGTATGGTGAGAACACTTACGGTTCGTTTAGAACACCAGAGCCTAAAGGAGAAATTATTTCGTTAGATGATTATCGTACTCGTTACCGTCAATATCGTTCAGACGAGCAATTAAAAGAGTTACATAGAAAGAAACCTTTTATCTGTGTTTGGGACGATCATGAAGTAGCAAACGATACGTATAAAGACGGAGCTGAAAACCATCAAGAAGATGAAGGAAGCTTTACTTCAAGAAAACAAAGTGCGTTAAAAGCATACAGCGAATACTTACCTAACATGACGAATCTTGTAGATAATTCAATTATTTACAGAAACTTAAAAATAGGTAGTTTGGTAGATTTAATTATGTTAGATACGCGTATTATTGGAAGAGATAAGCAGCTAGAATATTCAGCATTTTACGGTGAAAATGGAGCATTTGATTCAGCAGCTTTTCAACAAGCATGGTTAAATCCACAACGTACACTTTTAGGAACTACCCAATTAGGATGGTTAGAAAGTGAATTAGCAGCTAGTAATAGTACGTGGCAAATTATAGGACAGCAAGTTTTAATGGGAAAAATGTTAATTCCTGCCGAACTATTAACACTCTTAGCTAAACTATTGGCAGAAGTATCTGCTACAGGATCAGCAAGTGAAGAAACGTTTAATCTATTTAAAACTTCTATTACAGAGTTGGTAACGATTAAAACAAGAGCTTTACAAAACGATCCTACGTTAACAGCAGAAGAAAAAGCAAGAATAGAAACGGTATTACCATATAACTTAGATGCTTGGGATGGCTATTTTATGGAAAGAGAGCGTATTTTAGCGAGCTTTAAAAGTAAAAATGTAGTAGTACTAGCAGGAGATACTCACAATGCGTGGTATAGCGATTTAAAAGATAATTCTGGAGAAAAAGTAGCAGTAGAAGTAGCTACAAGCTCAATATCGTCACCAGGGTTAGAAACTTATTTAGGAGCGTCTGCAACAGATTTAGAAGCTGCATTAGGCTTGTTAATAGACGATTTACAATACGGTAATTTATCTCAAAGAGGATATATGAAACTTACAGTAACAGCGGCAGGTATACAAACCGATTGGAACTTTGTTGATACTGTTACCAATAAAACCTATTCAAATAGTATAGGGAAAACAGTAACCTTATAATTATATATTATAAGAACATATCAAAGGCTCCTGAATAACTCAGGAGCCTTTTTGTATGCTATAAAAGATATACGAAATCAACTAGTGTTATGCTTCTTCAGTAGCAGGGGTGCTAGACTTGGATCTGTTATCTACTACCAAATTATATTGTTTAGCCAACACGTCAATCTCATTAAGTAAGGTTGGGTAGGCTTCATTTTCAGAAAGTGTTGCATGAGCTTCAATGTGTAATACAAGTTTTCTGTAAGTAAGTGAAGCTTCAGTACGCAACTCTTGAATATTGTTTTCTGGTGAAGCTGCTGTTTCACCTACACGCTCAATATACTTGGCAGAAAACTCGGTATTGGCATTTTTTAATTCAGCAACCCAAGTAGCTATATCAAGTAAAGAAATAGCCTGAATAAGCTCAGGTTCAGTTTCAAAATCTTTACTAATACTATCTAAAATAGCGGTTTGTTCTTGGTAACTTTTACGAGCTATATCAGTGCCATAAGTATTTACTGTAGCAAGTAGTGCGTTTGCGGCACTTATTGTAGCTTCGTTAAAATGATTAGTATAAGCACTCACAAGTGTTCTAATTCCTGTAATAGCTTTATCTCTTCTAGTGTCAAGGGCTATTATTTCTTGTGTTAGGCTGCTACCTTGTACTTGTTGGTACAAAGAATCAATACGATTAACAATGGTTGTTAATTCGTTAGTGGGGTTTGTCAATGCTAACGCATCAACGTCTTGTAAGTTTACAAGTTGTAAAATATCTTTCATGTATTGTAGATATTCACCGTTACGATACCGATTTAAATACGGACTGTTCATAAGCTAATTTTTTAAATTAATACTAAATATTTATAGAAAGTGATTTGGTAACTTTCATAGCATTAGCAATTTAAGAGTATAAAAGTTTCTAAAAAAGTTAACAATTGTTAAAGTTTGCCAACTAAGTAGGTTGTGAAGATACTTGTGGAGAATTTTGTTATTTAAAGGAACGTTCAGCGAGCTTCGCTGATGGTTTTGTTATGTTGAGGAATGTTCAGCGAACTTCGTTGACGGTTTCGTTGTGTTGAGGAACGTTCAGCGAGCTTCGCTGATGGTTTCGTTGTGTTGAGGAATGTTCAGCGAGCTTCGCTGACGGTTTCGTTGTGTTGAGGAGCGTTCAACGAGCTTCGCTGATGGTTTCGTTGTGTTGAGGAACGTTCAACGAACTTCGCTGACGGTTTCGTTGTGTTGAGGAACGTTCAACGAGCTTCGTTGAGGTTTTTATGAGGGTATATTCTTGTATAAAAGCTACCATCCCGCCAAACGCCTACGCATAGCTTGCTGTTCTGGTGTATGTTCATCGGTTGGTACAAAGCTTGGATATAAAGGTTTAGGAAAGCCTTCTTTTAATCTACGATCAAAATCGGCTTGCCTATATGGATGGAAAACATCGCCAAAAGGGAGTGGTCTGTTTTTGTCCATATACCATACCATAAAGCTCCAATAACGTTCACATCTATTATATGCAAGAGTCCAAGTAAAATCTTGTTTACGGTCACGTAATACCAAACTAAAGCCTGTAGGAGCAAAATCTCCTCCAGTATCTAAACTTTTATAGACCGTAACCAACCAAAAGGGTACGGTTTCTTGCTTTCTGCTAAAAAATAAACGCGGATAACTTATGGTACCGTTCATTCTATCTAACACCAATTCTTTATTTGGATTGTAATAATATACCGCTAAATGAAATAGCCCTAGTATAATAAAAGGAGAAGGAATTAAATAAATGTGTAACGGTGTAGGCTTCTTTATTATAAACTGAATTAAAAATAAAAATAAAAGCCCTCCCCCTCCAAACCAAAAAGTAAAGATTCTAAAAAAAGATAAGCCTCTTGCGATATTTAACACATAATATTCGTCATTAGCTTCTTGTATTTTCTGAGCTTTATTAGGTTGTAAGTCTTCTGCAAATTGGGTAATAGGGTAGTCAACTATTTCATGTGGTAGGGGTTTGGCTTTAAAAAAACTCAATGCTATTTTATTTTTTTCATTTTCATTTCACTTTTAAAAACAAGACCATTAAAGATTTCTATTTCTATTACGTCAAAATTTGTGTTATTTAGATTTATAATTTCCAAAGTAATCTCAGACATTGACATCCTTGTTCTTTCATATTGCCAGCCACTAGGAAGAAAAATTCCACGGTCTGTTATATGCCACCTTTTTGTATATGTGTTATTTGATTCGATATCTTTAACTGTACAAGTTCCATCTTCTTTAAATAGTATCCAGTTGTGTTTAGGGTTCCATTTGAATGCAGTTTCAGCAATTTTTTTACTACTTTCTTCGAGGTCTGGATTAATTTCTATATGATCAGGTTTGTAATAATAAATTCCCCATTTACGATTACATATTTTAGCTGTTAACTCTTTTTTAAATTCTTCTTGCTCTTGTTTTATTCGCTCTTGTTCTTTTTTATGTTCTTGATCTAATCGTTCCTGTTTCTCTTTACGGTTCTTTTCTCGTTTCTTTAGAGTGTCATTCCATCTGACTTGCCCTTCAGATAAAATTTTTGCATATGTTTTTTTAATGTTACTGTTTTTAGACTTTAAAAAATATAATTGCCATTTAAGTATTTTATAATCCTCATATGTTATATCTTTTTTTATTTCCATTAAGTTTTCAAATTCACTATCTTCTTGATATTTTTTGTCAATAGCCTTGCTACAACTTAAAAACATTAAAACAATAATTAAAACACTTTTTTTCATCTTTCTCATTTTTTTATAATTCGTATGTAATTTTTTATTTTACCATCCCGCCAAACGCCTACGCATAGCTTGTTGTTCTGGTGTGTGTTCATCGGTTGGTATAAAGCTAGGGTATAAAGGTTGTGGAAAGCCTTCTTTTAATCTACGGTCAAAATCGGCTTGCCTGTATGGATTAAAAATTTTACCATCCGGTAAGGGTCTGTTTTTATCCATATACCATACCATAAAACTCCAATAACTTTCTACTTCTCTATTAGCTAGTGTCCAAGCAAAGTCTTGTTTACGGTCACGTAATACTAAACTAAAGCCTGTCGGAGCAAAATCACCTCCAGTATCTAAACTTTTATAGACCGTAACCAACCAAAAGGGTACGGTTTCTTGTTTTCTACTAAAAAATAAACGGGGGTAACTTATAGTGCCGTTCATTCTGTCTAATACCAATTCTTTATGTGGGTTGTAATAATATATCGTTAAATGAAATAATCCTATGATAATAAAAGGGGATGTAAACAAAAGATAGTCAACCCAAGTAATCC
>JAUHZI010000195.1 GCA_030426105.1 Bacteroidia bacterium
CCAAAGTTGACGAAATAGTTGATGCTAAAGAAGTTGATATTATGAAGGTATAATACCATTAAAAAATATTAAGAAATAAAAAAGCAGTCTTTTGTGAAGACTGCTTTTTTTATGGTTACATTTCTTGCTTATTATTAACGCCCGTATAGGTTTGGAAAATCGGTGATAATACCGTCTAGATTAGTCTCCAGTAATCGCTTAAACTCTTTTTCTTTGTTAACTGTCCAAGCAAAAACTTTAACCCCTTGTTCATGTGCCTTGTCTACTGTTTTTTGATGAATAAACTTAGAATATATGCCTAAGGCATAAGGTTTAAAAGTAAGCTGTTTTAATATCTTCTTCCCAGATAACCCTAAACTTTCATGTAAGTAAACCAATCTGTATTCTGGAGCTTTTTGATGTAATAATTCAACAATTTGAGGATCAAAACTCATAAAGATAATTTGTTCTTTATGTTCAAAGTTTTCCACTTCCTTTAGTATAATGTCTACATATTCTTTTGGATAAGGTTGAGACTTCCCATAAAGTCGCTTTTCAGATTTAATTTCAAATAAAATAGTTTTTCCTTTAAAATCAATAGTTTTAAAAGCTTCTTGAACTAAAGGTTTATAAGCCTTAAAATGTTTTTGTTCAGGGAACTTTGGATGCAGTTTTGTCCCGCAATCGTAACGCTCAATTTCTTCCTGAGTCATATCATAAAGGCTATGATCCTGATTGTTTTTTATTTCACTTCCATCTGGAGTCAGACAATAGGTTTTATCCATATACTCTTCATGAGAAATAACGAGCTGCTGATCTTTATTTACAACGACATCCCATTCAATACCATCAATATCGTATTCTAAGGCCTTTTTAAATGATTCTAATGTGTTTTCAGGCAAAATGCCTCTACAACCTCTATGTCCAAATATTAGAGGTGAATTTTGCTGTGAAAATAGATTAGAGACACTCATAAATAGTAGAATTAAAATGATTTTAGGCATATTTTCTTAATAATTTTCGTACCTCATTTGCTAGTTTTTCGGAATCGTCAGCTTCTAACTGATGCCCAAAATAAATATACTTCCCTTTGTCCGAAAAGCGAACGGCACCTTCACCTATTAACCAAAAAGAATCATTCATAACTTTTGCAAATGATTTAGGATTTTGCTTTAGGCACTCAACGTTCTTATAATCAATTTGTTTGGTTATATATTCATTAGCTTTTCCGTAAGATAAAATTGATTTTTTAATCGTAAAGCGATCAGCATCGATTTTGATAAACTCAATTCCATATTTTCGCCACAGAAATGTTTTGACAGTTCGATACTCAAAATAGGCCCAAAATACAGTCATTACGAATAGAATTAACCTCTCATTTTGACCAACTTCTCCAGCAAATAAAAAGTACATAAAGACAATACCACAAAAAGTCCAAGCAATAGACCAAGCCAATAATAAACCTTCCTGCCACCTTTCGATTTTAGTTGATATAACAATCGTAGTATGGCCTTTATGATTTTCTAAAGATATGCGTTCACCAATTGTTTTCATGGAATCTTAATATAAAACAGGTTCAACCTCCATCTCATTGAATACAATCCCAAATGTTTCTAATTCAGCTAATACAGGTTCGTATATTTCTTTATGTATTGGTAATTGTACCCCTTTTAATTGTATAGTCCCGTTTAAGATCATTTTAGTACAAATTCCAACTGGCAGTCCTACTGTGTCACTCATAGCTGTGTATGTTTGATCAGCACCAATATAGCTCATTGAAGAGTGGATCTCACGATCAATACCATCAACTCTAAATCCAAACTTATGCCACATTACTATCATATCTTTATCATGAGGTTCCAATGTCCATTTGGCCTCTAAGATTTGTTGTAAAATTTGAGCAGGTGTTTTGTCTTCTTCTAAGTTCAATGGTGTATCTTCAAATATCCCCAGCCATACTAATTTATCCCAAATAATATCATCTTGCTCAATTTTAAGATAATATCTTAATTTTAGCTCTACCGAATCATGTGGATTGTAAGCCAAAAATGAGTTGATAAAATCTCTATGGGTCATATTTTTAGAGCCTTCTAAAATATAGCTGTCATCAGTAGCTCCTAATTGAACAAAAACATTCCACGCTCTACTAAACCCCACTTTTCGTAAAGTACCTCTGTAAATTGTAGGAATATCTTCTAAACCATAAATACTTCTGTATTTTAAAGAATCACGATTAGCATAACCTTCAAAATTCCCACGTCCCTCAACATTGATGATCTCCGTTCTCCTAAAAAGTTTATTGTATGGAATGTATTTATATTTTCCTTCTTGAATAAATTTGGCAGCACCTCCTTGACCAGCGAGAACAACATTTCTAGGGTTCCAAGTAAATTTATAGTTCCAAGGGTTATTATCACTTTCGGGAGCAATTAATCCGCCAGTAAATGATTCAAAACAAGTCATTTCTCCTCCTATGTCTGCTATTTCATCTAAAACCTTTTTCGCAGATAAATGGTCAATACCAGGATCAACTCCAATTTCATTCATCACGATAATGCCAGCATTTACTGCCTCTTCATGTAATGCTTTCATTTCTTTTGAAACGTATGATGGAGTAATTACATCTTTCTTATAAAGAATGCAGTCTTTTACCACTTCAATATGAAAACGAGCGGGTAACATTGATACAACAAAATCACAAGCTTCTATTTCCTTTGCTCTCTGATCAGGCTCTAGTGCATTAAATGCAAAAGCCTCACCTCTAGGATGATCATTCACCTTTTCTTCAGCAATGCTAAGGTCCATATCACCAACTCTAATCAACCAATCTTCATTCGTAGCATTGTCTAATAAATATTTAATCAACGAAGAAGAAGATCTTCCTGCTCCAATTACTAATATTTTTTTCATAGTGTAAAAAGTAGTTTAAGAAAAATCCCATACTTATATTGTTAAGTATGGGATTCTATATTCTAATTATTCATTCTCATTTTGATTATTCCTCTTCTGCAACTAATTCACTAGCAGCTTTCAATAACCCAGCCTTTTGTAAGAGGTTATACCACTGGAAGACTTTTTTAATATCAGAATTATGAACTCTATCTTCATCAAAATCAGGAAGTACTTCAGCAAAAAATGATTTTAGTTCGTTAATATCATCTTTATGACTTAACGCTGCCTCTCCATTCAATTTATCATACATTGCTTGATAAACTTTAGATAACAGTTCATCTCCCTCTATTGTATAAATACTAATGTCTTCTAATGCACTTATTCTATCTGTTGCAAAAGCAGGCATTTTTCTACCTGTTTCAATAGATTGTACAATTACATTGCTTTTTCCTTGTGCTACAACTGTATATAAACCTGGCTTACCAGATATTGCTATTATTCCTGTTAATTTCATTCAGTTTTGTTGTTTATTTAACTTTCCAACAAATTTAACAATAATACTTAATGCTGAATGACTATTTTTTGAACATCTATATTTTGAGAAGTGGATAACTTAATGGAATAAGTTCCATTAGCCCACTGAGCAGTGTTTATTCTAAATAATGATTCGTTGATGTTATTACTATGATAAATTAATTTGCCATCAACATTATGAATCGTTATTGCTTCAAGTGGAGCTTGTGATACAATAGAGATGAAATCATGTGCAGGAACAGGATAAATAGAGCTTGAATGGAGTTTTTCTTCTATACCAACAGAATTATAATTAATTGTTTCTGTGTACGATGTACAACCAAAAAAATTGGTTATTGTAGCATAGTATTCACCATTATAGTTTACAAACAAAGAAGGCTCATTTTCAAAGTCTAATAGTATATCATCATAATACCATTGTATATGGTGACCTGAAGGATTCGTAATAATAAGAGAATCAAAGTCAACTACAACTGTTGGAGGTGTAGGTGGTAAATGTGCTGTAGTTTGAAAATAAGAAGTGTCACTATTACAACCAAACACATTTGAAGTTACAAGATAGTTAGATGAAGTTAAAGAACTATAAATAGTTGAGTTGGTGTCATTATCATTCCAATTGAAAGAGGAAACAGGGTTGGAAATAGAAATCAGCGTACTATCTCCTTTACAAAAATCAAGATTACCAACAAGTACATTTTCAAAGCTAGAGCTAAAAAGTGTGTTGAGACCATCAAGTTTCCCATAACCGAAAGAATAATTAGGTAAGGTTCCGGTAAAATTATCGGAATAAGCACCAGCAATCAGCGCACTTTTGAATTCAGCATTAGTCATTTTGCTACATTTTTCTAGTAATAGAGCTCCTACTCCTGCAACAATGGGACTGGCCATAGATGTTCCTCCATTTCTTCGATGCATACCACCTAAAGCTAATGTAGAGTCTAAAGTCGGATGATTGAGATAATAATCAATTAGGTTTAATGGCAGAGGGGCATTTACACCGTGCCCAGAAGCTGCGATTTCAGGTTTCATTCTATTATCTCTTGTTGGCCCTCTACTAGATGTCTCAGCTATTTTTCCTCTAATTCCTCCATTAGATGTCCATGTTGAATCAAGATTTACATACCCGCTGTCATTATAATAATTTCCTACTGTAATTACATGAGGAGAGCATTGAAATGAACTTACAATGGTTTTTAAACTGTCTGGGTTTACATATTTATGGGATTCTGTAAATGCATTAATTCCGCCAGTATTTGTTACTATATTGGACATCCCAAAAATAGAAGAACTCCATACATCAAACTTTCCTGTTCCTACAGTTTCAAACCTAAAGTTATAATGACTAGAGTCAGGCATAGGAAGGTATACTTGTAGTAAATATTGTCCATCTCTTAATTCAGACCAATACTGAATCGAAGCCAATTGCTCACTATTTTCATTCCAAATCGTATCATGAGTAACAGAATTTAGGTTGTTTGAGATATTAAAATAGTTTCCTTTTCCTCTACTTTCAAATTGAGGAGCAACCTGATCTGCACCAACGGTATACTGTACTTGATTGAAGTTGGCAGTATCAGCCCATATTTCAAAAAAAACTGCAGAACCTCCAAACCCAGAGTTTGGATTATGTGCAAACCATGTAAATGC
>JAUHZI010000196.1 GCA_030426105.1 Bacteroidia bacterium
AATGATTATAGAGGTTGCAAATAAGGTTTTAAAAGCCGTTTGTAATAATGGGACGATGTTTTGTTGGTCTTTTAACTGCTTTGAAAATAAAGGAAGTAATAACCCCGCAAATAAATAACCTAACATATTAAAAGCCTCAAAAAATCGATATCCTTGAGCATAAAGAGCTGTTTCTTCCTTTCCATTAGGTAGAAGCCTTTCTAACATAATTGCATCTGATCGATAATAAATCATCATAAGCAAAATAAGAATAGCATAAGGCATACTTTGCTTAATTATAGCAATAGAAAAGACTTTGTTAATACTTGGTTTTATCTTTCCCGTTTGTCTAATAACAAAGAATAAGGCGGTGAGTAATGTAAGCCCATAAGCAACTGTTTGTGCATAAGCAAACCACTCAATTTTAAAGGGGGTTGAATTTGTTCGACCCCATAGTAAGTAAGAGAGTATTCCAATAAGAATAAAACGGTCTAGTACTGAAATAATACTATCTTGTTTAAAGAGTAATAAGCCTGATAAGTTAGAACGTAGATATAAGATAAAGGCGACTAAAACTTGATTAAAAGCTAAGATGCCTAGAAGGTAGAAGTAGTCTGGAGGATAATTCAAAAGCCAAGCTAATGCATAAATTAATATAAAATATAATATCGATAGCCCTATTCTTATTGTGAAAATTCCTGAAAAATGTTTGTGTAATAAATGCTGATGTTGAGCAATATTCCTAGTGTTGTAGTTAACAATTCCAAAGTCTAAGAAAATATTTAGAATAAAAGTTAGCCCTAAAAGAGAAAAGTATATACCATAATCTTCACCAGTTTGTTTTAATACTTCAGCGTCTATCCCCAAAATATAGAAAGGCTTAACAATAATGTTAAGCACTAATACAAACAATAGATTACTAATAAATTTCTTTTGCATGACGAAGGTCAAAGATATTAATTTAACGTGAGTAGGGTATAAGTTATTTTCTCAGTGCAGGAAAAAGATAACTAAGATTAACTTTAGTACAGTACATAAACAAAAAAAACTCAAGATGAGCATGCAAACTTATCTTGAGTTTCGGTTTTTTGAAAAAAATAGAGACTATTTTCCTGTGAACTCAGGCTTCCTTTTTTCCATGAAAGCTGTTGTTCCTTCTTTAAAATCTTCCGTCCCAAAGCATTTTCCGAATTCTGTTATTTCAGTAACGAAACCATCTATTCCTTCTCTATATTGGGCGTTGATGGCAACAATTGCACTGCTAATTGCTTTTGGAGAGTTCTTCATAATTTTGTTAGCCATTTTTTCACAAGTAGCAAGTAATTCTTCAGCACTTACAACATTGTTAACAAGCCCCCATTTTTCGGCCTCTTCAGCCCCAATCATTCCTGCTGTTGTAATCATTTCAAAGGCTTTTCCTTTTCCAACAAGTTGTGTCAGACGTTGTGTTCCACCATATCCTGGGATTACACCTAGTGAAACTTCAGGTAACCCAAGTTTAGCATGTTCAGAAGCAATTCTGATATGAGCAGACATAGCTAATTCTAGTCCTCCTCCTAAAGCAAAACCGTTTACAGCAGCAATAACAGGTTTAGAAAGGTTCTCTACTAAATTAAATAGTTTTTGATGTCCTTCTGCTGATAATAATTTTCCTTCTTCAACACTAAATTCAGCAAACTCTTTAATATCAGCTCCAGCAACAAAAGCTTTCTCACCACTACCAGTTAAAATAACAACTTTAGCATTGGGATCATCTTCAACTACAGTAAGCGCATGATTAAGTTCTTCAATTGTAGCCTTGTTTAGAGCATTTAGTTGCTTAGGTCTATTGATTGTTACATAAGCGATGTTTTCCTTTAGCTCAAATAATATATTGTTATAATCCATAATAATCTATTTGTTAATGCAACAAAGATAACGAAATATCTTAGCTGAATAATGCTTATTGTTTAATGAATTTTAAAGTTTCAATTTGGTTTTCGGTTTCCAGTCTAACAAAATAAATGCCCTTTGGTAAATGGGCTATATTAAATGTGTTTAAGTTCTTTACTTTAATGGATGAAAACATGGTCTTCCCCTCTAGATTCAAAACAGTTAGTTTTGTTAACTCTGAGTTAGGAGTTTGAATAGTGATATACTCACTACTTGGGTTAGGGGATAAGCTAACTTTTTTTGTATGATTTTCATCAATTGAAAGGTGTGTAATTAAAACACAGTTAGAGGTGTCACTACAGTTTCCTTGTGTCATAATTAAAGCATAGCTTCCATTTGTCGTTGGTATAAAAATGGAAGCTGTTTCATTAACAAGTGGTATGTCATTATCACAATCAATCCACTGATAAGTATCACCTGTAAAAGTTGGAGCAATAGTGTCGTTGGTAAAGCTAATAACAGTCTCTAAAGTCCCTATAGTTAGGTTAAGAGTCGCTAGAGAGTCGCATCCTTGCTGGTTGGTAAATAAAAAGGTGTAGCTTCCAGTTGTACTATAAATAGAATCATTGTTCCAAGTATAGGCATCACATGCATAAATGGATTCTGAACCAGTATTAGCTAATCCAATTACTTGGTGGATTTTCACAACACTTTTCGTTGAATAATTGTGTTCTTTTCTCCCTAAATAGACAACTTCATTTAGGGTGTCAGTATCTAAATTACCAGTAGCAATTGAGCTATAAGCTACATCAGTAAAAACAGAATCGATAAGAAGTTCGTAGTTCCCATTCCCATCATTGTTATAGTAACTGGTGTGGAAAATAGATACATCACTTCCTCCTGTTATAAATAAATCTAAATCTCCATCTTTATCCATGTCTCCAAAAGTAATTTCACCATTTTCACCAGTGTTTAATGTACTATCGTTGTGTGTTATAAAATTTCCATTCCCATCATTTTTATAGAGTATTGAGCCACCATATCTTCCAGATGTTAATAGGTCTAAATCGTTATCTCCGTCAATATCAGCAAAGGTTGCATCTCCTTTATAAGCTCCATTTAAAGTGTCAGAGGGGGAAAAATTACCACTCCCATCATTCATAAATATAATTCCTGGAGTTAACCCAATTGAAACATAGCCTCCCATATATAAATCAAGATCATTGTCTCCATCAAGATCTCCAAATTTTACTGCTCCATCATATAGCTGAAGTAAGTTAAGATCTCCCATATTTGTATAGCTCCCATTTCCATCATTGGCATACATTGTACCAGAAAGGTTTGAAATATTGTTAGTTCCAATAATTAGAATATCAAGATCGTTGTCACCGTCATAATCTCCAAAATCGAAGTCACCAGTAACTCCATCAAAACTTGAAGTATTAAGTGTGTAGTTTCCATTACCGTCATTATTATATAGCTGAGAAACTTTTATATTGTTAGCATTTTTTCCGATTATAAATAAATCAAGATCATTATCTCCATCTATATCAAAGAATTTTGCTTTAGATGTAATCACCCCTTCAAAAGGTAGTCCTATTGTAGGAGTGTAACCACCATTACCATTGTTTAAGTATATTGCCGTAATAAGTGTATCTTCACTCAAATTTGGGGTTAACCCACTGAATAAATAGGAGGTGTTTAGTCCTGAAACTAAGATGTCAAGATCATTGTCTCCATCAACATCTCCTAGAGCTAAAGTCCCTTCACTAACCCCTTTTGATTCATAAAAATTACCATTTCCGTCATTAATATAAAAGGTTGCTGTTTTTGCCTCTGTAATATCTAAGTCATTGTCATTATCTAAATCAGAAAATGTAATAGTATGTAAATTTGTATTTAAATAGAAGGAAGAGCTGATGCTGAAATTTCCACTTCCATCATTAGTGAAGATTTCATTATTCACTCCATCTTCTTGATTATTGTTAATGAAGATTAATTCAATGTTGTTATCATTATTAAGATCTTTAAAGTGAAAAGAGGTATGTTCATTGGCATAAAATGGCGCACTTGTATTATCGACAAAGGCCCCAGTACCATCGTTGGTATAATATTTTGTGATAAAACTAGGTGTTGTCCCATCTGGAAGCCCAGTGTATAATAAGTCTAGATCATTATCTCCATCGGTATCTTCAAATGCAATGGTAGGATTAGTTACACCAATGAAAGTTGTCCCCGAGACTTGAGTGTAATTACCATTGCCATCATTGGTGTATAAATAAGCATATTTGTTAGAGTATAATTTCCCTGTATAAAATAAATCCAAATCATTGTCTCCATCAATATCAGCAAAGGCTATATCTCCACTATGTACTTTGGCAAATGTTACAAAATTCGAAACAGTAAAGTTTCCATTACCATCATTGAGGCATAATTTACTTTGTGCATTGTTTCCAAGGTCAAACCCTACAAAAAAGAAGTCGAGGTCGTTGTCATTGTCAACATCAGCAAATTTAAATTTCCCCCAAAAGTTATTAGAAACAGGAATTGGAGCTTCAGTTGAAAAGTCCCCATTACCATCATTCAGTAATAATTGAGTATTATAGGATCCGTTTTGTTTGGTTCCAGAGATAATTAAATCGAGATCTCCGTCGCCATCGACGTCTCCAAATTCTGAACTGGTGTTGGCATACTTAAAAGGAATAGGTGTATTGGTGTAATAACCAACACTATCTTGTAGGTATAAAAATGTTTGTCTGTTGAATAAACTTGCAGAATTACCAGAAACGAAAGCATCTAATTTTCCATCACCATTTACATCTACATAGTTGGTAGGCTCTGGGTGATAAAAACCTTGAAAAGAACAAGCAATATTTTGATTTATGGAAATATTATGTCCATAGTCAAATCGAATTGGTTGCGCATAAATTGCAATAGGTAATAAGAGGATTAAAAGTAGTTTTTTCATGAGTTTTAATTATTTAAAGTTAACTAAAGCAAACTTTCTTTTTTTCATTCTTCGTGTATAAATTAATAGTTGTTTTTCATTGATTTGCTCTGAAAATTTAGGAACAGGATAAGTGTTTTCTTCGCTTACATTAATAAGAATTTCTTTCTTGTAATCTCCATTGTTATTAATTGTAGTAAT
>JAUHZI010000197.1 GCA_030426105.1 Bacteroidia bacterium
TAAAAGCAACTTAACACTTTTTACTTTTCAACCTTTCTAACTATTTACCTCTTCTTTAATCCAATCGTACCCTTTTTCTTCAAGCTCTAGAGCAAGAGAAGCATCACCTGTTTTAACGATTTTTCCATCGTATAAAACATGTACGTAATCAGGAACGATATAATCTAATAAACGTTGATAGTGAGTAATAACTACTACAGCGTTGTCTTTAGATTTTAATTTATTAACTCCATTAGCAACAATACGTAAAGCATCGATATCTAAACCAGAATCTGTTTCATCTAAAATAGCAAGTTTAGGTTCTAACATTGCCATTTGAAAAATCTCATTACGTTTTTTCTCACCACCAGAAAACCCTTCGTTTAAAGAACGAGATAAGAATTTACGATCAATTTCTAATAATTCTGATTTTTCACGAATCTTCTTAAGCATGTCTTTAGCAGGCATTTCTTCTAAACCTTGAGCTTTACGTGATTCGTTAATTGCTGTTTTAATAAAGTTTGTAACAGTAACACCAGGTATTTCTACTGGATATTGAAATGATAAGAACACACCAGCATGAGCTCTTTCTTCTGGAGCTAATTCGCTAATATCTTCACCTTCTAATTCAATAGAACCAGAAGTTACTTCGTAAGTTTCATTACCAGCAATAACAGATGATAAGGTACTTTTACCTGCACCGTTTGGTCCCATAATTGCATGAACCTCTCCTGCTTTTACTTCTAAATTAATTCCTTTAAGAATATCTTTATCTTCTACCTGTGCGTGTAAGTTTTCTATTTTTAACATTACTGTATAGTTACTTTTTTAATAGATTTTGTAATTTTTTGAAATCTTTTGGTGAGTGTTGAATAATCACCTCAGCATTCTTTTCTTTAGCGAAAGCTTCAAACTTTTTCATGCTTTCTAGAGTTTGTTCAACATCGTAGTTAAAAGAAGGAACACCTTTAGTTTCTCTATTTTCTTCAAAATGATATAAATCACCTGTTAATAAGATAGGTTTTTCTAAACCAGCTTCAATATATAAAGCTTGGTGACCTATTGTATGACCTGGCATGTATTTGATAACTACTGAGCCGTCTCCAAAAACGTCGTGGTCACCATTAATTTTTTCTACATTCTTTAATTTCTTAATAGAATTATAAGTGTCAGAATCTTTAACTTTTGCAGAGTCATTAGTTATAAAATTATACTCGTTCTCCTGAACTAACCATGTTGCGTTTTTTAAGTAATTTGCGTGACCAGTATGATCGAAATGAGGATGAGACAATACAAAGTATTTAAAATCATCAACAGTTAAACCAATAGATTTTAGTTGGTTTTTTAATGAGTCTTTACGTTGTAAAGTAAAAGTACCACTAGGCTCTGTAAAAGGTTCGTCAGTAATTAGTGCTTCAGGTAAACCAGCATCCCACATTAAATTCCCTTTAGGGTGAGATATTACATAGTAAGCATCTGAAAACTGTTTAGACTGTCCTGTGTATGTTGTATCTTGAGAAAAAACTTCAAGTTTGTTAACTAAAATTGAACCTCCATCTAAAACATGAAGTTTTACTTGAGGCTTTTCAACTGTTTTTTCTTCTGTTGTTTGCTTCTTTTCGGCATTTTTACAACTAAATGCAATAATAGTCGTAAGAGCTAATAAAAATATTTTTTTCATTTTATTGCGGTTTTTTGGTTAGCCAACGCTTCCTTCTAAACTAATTTCTAATAGCTTTTGAGCTTCTACAGCAAACTCCATAGGTAGCTTATTTAATACTTCTTTACTAAATCCATTTACAATTAATGCAATAGCTTTTTCAGTATCAATACCACGTTGATTACAATAGAATAATTGGTCTTCACCAATTTTACTTGTAGTAGCTTCGTGTTCTATTTGAGCTGATTTATTTTTAGCTTCGATATAAGGGAAAGTATGTGCACCACACTCATTACCCATTAATAAAGAATCACATTGAGAGAAGTTACGAGCATTTTCAGCTCTAGAGTTTACTTGTACTAAACCACGATAACTATTTTGTGATTTACCTGCTGAAATTCCTTTAGAAATAATAGTTGACTTAGTATTCTTTCCTAGGTGAATCATCTTGGTACCAGTATCAGCCTGTTGATGATTGTTAGTTACAGCAATTGAATAAAATTCACCTACTGAATTGTTTCCTTTAAGAATACAACTTGGATACTTCCATGTAATTGCTGAACCTGTTTCAACTTGTGTCCAAGAAATCTTAGCATTGGTTTCACACAATCCTCTCTTGGTTACAAAGTTAAAAACTCCACCTTTTCCTTCTGAGTCTCCTGGGAACCAGTTTTGAACTGTTGAATATTTTATTTCAGCATCGTCTAAAGCAATAAGCTCAACAACTGCTGCGTGTAATTGATTTTCGTCACGTTGCGGAGCAGTACATCCTTCTAAATAAGAAACGTAACTGCTTTCATCAGCAACAACTAAAGTACGTTCGAACTGACCAGTTCCTCCTTCATTGATACGGAAATAGGTAGATAACTCCATTGGGCAACGAACTCCTTTTGGAATATAACAGAAAGATCCGTCAGAGAATACTGCTGAGTTTAATGCAGCATAAAAGTTATCAGTTGGTGGTACAACTGAACCAATATATTTTTTTACTAATTCTGGGTGCTCTTGAATTGCTTCAGAAATAGGCATAAAAATAATTCCTTTTTCAGCAAGTGTTTCTTTAAAAGTAGTAGCTACAGAAACAGAATCCATTACAATATCAACTGCTACGTTAGCTAGTTTCTTTTGTTCCTCTAAAGAAATCCCTAATTTTTCAAAAGTGGCTAGTAAATCAGGATCAACCTCATCTAAGCTGTTTAATTTAGGTTTCTTTTTAGGAGCTGAGTAGTAAGAAATATCTTGAAAACTTGGTTTTTTATAGGTAACATTTGCCCACTCTGGTTCTTCCATTTGTTCCCAAATTCTAAAAGCTTCTAAACGCCATTCAGTCATCCATTCTGGTTCGTTTTTCTTTTTAGAAATGGCACGAACGATATCTTCGTTTATCCCATTAGGAAACTTTTCACTCTCAATATCAGTATAAAAACCATATTCGTATTCTTTGGTTTTTAATTCTTCTCTTAAATCGTCCTCGGTGTATTTACTCATCAGTTTTTTGTATTCTTTTTGTGATGTATAGGCTTATAGAGAGAAGCTCTCTCCGCAACCACAAGTTCTGTTAGCATTAGGATTGTTAAATACAAACCCTTTACCGTTTAAACCTCCAGAATATTCTAAAGTTGTTCCAACTAAGTATAAAAAGCTTTTTTTATCAACAACAATTTTTACATCGTTATCTTCAAAAACCTTATCGTTTTCTTGTTGGGTTTTGTCAAAAGTTAAGTCGTATGATAATCCTGAACAACCGCCACTTTTTACCCCAACACGAACAAAGTCGGTTGTAGTATCAAATCCGTCATCAGTCATTAGTTCAATGACTTTCTTTTTTGCTGTGTCTGAAACTTTTATCATCGTTTAAATAGATTAAATCTAAGTGACTGCAAAGATAATGACAAAATATGATTTATATCATTTTTTGAAATGAATATAGTTATTAAGCGATAAAAATTGTCTATACTTTAAATCTACTTGCTGATTGTTAGAAGATTATTGTTGTAAATCAGGATTGTTTACAAAATCAGCATCGGAAAGACTCAAAAGAAAAGCTTTTAAGTCGGCTTTATCTTTATCTGAGAGTTGTACACCTCCTTGATTGGCTTTTTTCATTAGAGGATCGATTGTAGAAGATATTTTTAATCCTTCAGAGTAGTGGTTAATTACCTCTTCTAAAGTAGCAAATCGCCCATCGTGCATATATGGGGCTGTAAATTTTAAGTTTCGTAATGATGGACTCCTAAATTTTCCATTATCGTTAGGGTCACCAGTAACAGCGCCTAAACCTAAGTCGGCAATAGTTTCGTCTAAACCGTTGTTATGGAATTTATTGTCTGTCCATAAAGGATTGTTGTCGCTTCCATGACAATGAAAGCAGTCTCCTCTGGTTTCATCCATAAATACATTAAATCCGTTTTGTTCTTCAGGTGTTAATTCGACCTTGCCTAGAAGGTATTGATCAAACTTTGAGTTTCCTGAAATTAAGGTTCTTTCAAACTGAGCAATCGCTTTAGTGACTAAGGTTGAATCTATTTTAGATGTTCCATAAGCTCGTTGAAAAAGTGTGGGATATTCAGCGTGTTCTTGTAATTTTTTAGCTACATTTTTCCAATCACTATGCATTTCAATTGGGTTACGAACAGGTGAGAATGCTTGACGCTCTATACTGAGTTCTTTTCCATCCCACATAAAACGTTCATCGAAGTTCCAAGCTAAATTAAATAGAGGCATTGAGTTTCGTGTTCCAAATTTACCGTCAATCCCTTCACTAAAACGAGTGTCATCTGTAAAAGCATTTTTTGGATCGTGACAACTAGCACAAGATTGTGTGTTATCTTTTGATAAAATTGGATCAAAAAATAGTTTTTTACCAAGTGTTATGCCTTCTTCTGTTAAAGGGTTATTAGTTGGAATAACAGGAGCGATTAATTTTTGTTGAAATAATTCAGGGATTTCTAAATTAGCAGGAACAGGAGTGTATATACTTTCTTCTTCTTCTTTTGAAGAACAACTGATTAAAAGGAGTAGCAATAAAGAAAGATATATACTTTTTTGTGTCATTTTATTTTTATTGAGAAATAGGTCCTAAACTAAATACACCACTTTTACCGTTTTCTGATATTTCTTTCTGAGCCTCAAAATCAGGCATTAAATTAATGCTTTTGTCGTTTAAATCCCAGTCATTAGGGCTTTTAAACCATCCTGCTACATTCATTTTAATTTCTATAGTAGCATTGCTTTTTAAGAGAATAGAACCAGTTTCAACTCCAAAAGAAGTATCTAGGATAGAGTCTTTTTCTTTGTCGTAAGCTCTTACAGCGTGAAAATTGTACGGATTTTCTACCCCTAAAGTGTCTTTGTA
>JAUHZI010000198.1 GCA_030426105.1 Bacteroidia bacterium
GATTCTGATCATCCAGATATTATGTATGCACTTATTCAAGCAATACTGTTATCAAAAAAAGAAATATTAATTACTACTCCATACTTTGTGCCTAGAGCTTCTTTTTTAGATGCTCTTAAAATAGCTAGTTTGAGTGGGGTTTCTATAAAGTTATTGGTGCCAAGTGTTTCAGATTCAAAATTAGTAAACGGAGTATCGAATTCTTTTTATAAAGAAGTTTTAGAGATAGGAGTAGAGGTTTATAGATATAAAAAAGGTTTTGTACACGCAAAAACTATGGTATTTGATGAGTTAGTTTGTTCCGTAGGGACAGCAAATTTAGATGAACGTAGTTTTGATTTAAATTTTGAAATTAATGCGTTGATTTATGACAAAGATTTTGCAGGTCAGTTAAAAAAAGCTTTCTTGGAAGATTTAAAGGATAGCGAAAAAATAGAGTTAAACCAATGGAATAGTAGACCTGTTTTAATACGTTTTACAGAAAGAGTAGCTCGTTTATTAGCTCCTATTTTATAGTAGAATTGAATAAAAGTAGCAGTAAAACTTCTCAAGGATAAGAAGTTTTACCGCCGTATATTTAACAAAAAGAGCTTTCTTAAATTGGTTTATTCTTTAATTATAAACATGGATCTACGATTGAGTTGATGTTCGTCTTCACTACACATAGTTTGGTTATTACATTTGTTAATAAGTTCCGATTCTCCATATCCTTTTGCAGTTAACCTTGTTATATCGATTCCTTTTTTAAGAAACCAGTTTAATGTAGCCTGTGCTCTATTTTCAGATAATTTTGAATTGTATAAATCATTACCTCTAGAATCAGTATGCGATTCAATATGAATTTTTAAAGTAGGATATTCTTTTAATGCGGTCAGAATTTTAGCTAGTTCAATTTCAGCATCAGGACGAATATTAGATTTGTCATAATCAAAATAGATAGGTTGTAACGTTAATCTACATCCTAAATCATTTGGAGGACAAGGGTCAGAGAGCTCTAAAGCTAAAGGCATGTTTAGCTTAATTGGCATTTTTATAGTTTTAGGATTGTTAGGGGTTTCTATAACTTTTTCTTTTGGGTGATACTTTTCTTTCTTTGCTCTCAAAGTATACTGTTCTTGACAGTCTAATAGAAAAGTAAAAGTAGCATCATTGCCCACAGTAACTGTTTTTACTTCTTTATTGTTACTATCAATTAAAGTAACTTCTGCATTTGGAATTAATTCGCCAGTATTTTTATCCATTACAGGTCCTTGAATTGTAATTTCACAACGTTCCCAAATTTGATAAATATCGTCGCTCTTGCTTCCTTCTTTACCATCACGATTAGATGTAAAGTATCCTATTCTATCATCTTTTATAATGAAGCCGAAATCATCTTTTGGACTGTTTATAGGTTCTCCAAAAGTAGAAACTTCTCCATGAGAATTTTCTTCAAGTTTTGTTACAAAAATGTCTAAACCTCCCATACCTGAATGCCCATCACTTGAGAAGTATAGATTGTTTTCATCACTTACAAAAGGGAATGTTTCTCTTTCAGCCGTGTTAATTTTGTTACCAAGATTTACAGGACTTGTATAAATATCTTCACCTAAGATTTTTACATACCAAATATCAGACATCCCTAAACTACCGGGCATGTCAGAAGAAAAGTAGAGTCTATCTTCGTCAGGACTGAGAGTTGGATGCCCAACGGAGTAGTTATCACTATTAAAAGGAAGTTCTTGTATGTTTTCCCAAGAATTTCCATTTCTGGTAGCTTTGTATATTTTGAGTCTAACTACATGATCTCTATCTCTTTTCTTTTTACCATTTAAGTAGTTGTTTCTAGTAAAATACATTGTGTTTCCATCTTTTGTAAAAACAGCAGTAGATTCATGATAAGGAGAGTTAACGTTTTTGTTAAAAGCTTTTACTTTTCCAAAATTCATGTCTTTATCTAATGATACCTGATATAAGTTTAAGAAAGGTTGTTCATCCCATCCTGCAAGCTCATCGGTCTGTTCTTTTGATAAAGATGGATTTTTTCTACTTGAAGCAAAGACAATATTGTCACCATAAAAAGCTGGTCCAAAATCTGAATACTCTGTATTAACAGGAATTTTTTCTATTTCAAAAAGTTTGTCATGTACACCTTTTTTAAATAAAGTATCAGCGACATTTTTATAAGAATCTAAAGAAGTAATTTTTCCTCCCTTAAATCTATATATTTCCATGAGTTTCTCAGCTTCTTCAGGTTGGTTGATACTTTTTAAACATTGTGCCGCTCTAAAATAATCAACTGTAAGGGCTTCGTTTGGAAATCGATCAATTAAATTATAATACCATTTCGCAGCTTTTGAATAATTACTGTTAAAATAGTATGTGTTTCCCAGCTTTCTATAAATTTCAGCTGATCCATAGTTCTTTTCAACGACTTTTAAATAAATTTTTCGGGCATCTATAAAGTCGTAGGTATTATACTTTGTGTTTGCCTTTTCAACCAATGCAATTTGAGCAAAAGCTGAGGTGCTTAACAAAGCAAATAAAAAGTAGAAAATTAAATAATGCTTTTTCATGATATTAAAGTTTAGAAGAATCTTGGTGTTAGTATGCGTTCAGGATTATTGAAGATGTCAAACCTTAAAAAGAATTCGTAAGAACCATTACTGTGGTCTTCGATATCAGTAGTTTGAAAATCATATCCCATTCCTAAGAATAACTGATTAGTTATTTGAAATCCTGCCATGGCGCTAATTGCAGCGTCCCATCGATAAGAGGCTCCAAGGGTAAATTTATTGTTGAATAAAAAATTTGCAGATAAATCAGCTTGTAAAGGAGACCCATTAACCCATTTAAACATTGTTGCAGGTTTAAATTTTAGGTTTTCACTAATATCGAAAACATAACCTGCTATTAAGAAATAATGCAAACGCTCTATAGCTATAGCATCTTCATTACTGTTATTAGTACTGTTTGAATTATAATGTTTAGAATTAAAAAAATTAGGTACTGATAACCCAAGGTAGAGTCTGTCATTATTATAGTAAATACCTGCACCTATTTGGGGTTGTACTTTTTTATCAATGTTTTCTGCAAATTGCCAATCGCTATCATCGTATATATTCAGTTTAGAATAATCTACATCTAGTATACTCAGTCCTCCTTTAATACCAAAGGATATTCTTGAACGTCCTGATAAAATTAAGGAGTATGCATAATCTATTGTAATACCTGTTTCGTTAGAAGGACCTATTTCATCATTAATAATAGAAAGCCCTATTGCGTTTCGTTTTAAGGTACCCAAAGGCATATTAAAAGTAAAAGTTCCAGTATTTGGAGCTCCTTCAAATCCTGCCCATTGTGTTCTGTATAGTAAACCTAAACCAAGAGCATTTTTTGAACCGATATAACCTGGGTTTACAACTTGAGTATTATACATGTATTGAGTGTATTGTGGATCTTGTTGAGAAAAACACACATTTACACTAATAATTATTAATAGTAATATAGAATAATGTTTCATTAGGTTTAGCGCTTTTTAGTTTCTTTTTAGATATAAATATCCTTTGTTAGTCATAGCTTCTTGGTTGGAGTTCCATCGTGTGAGTATATAGAAATACGTACCAGTGGGTAGTTTTTGATCTTTGCTAACTGTTGCACGTCCTTCAGATATTCCTCTAAATAAATTTCCATTAATTCCATAAGCATCAGTTTGATAAACTAATACACCCCATCTGTTGAAAACCTTTAAATTATTATTAGGGTAATTTTCAATACCGTTAATACGGAAGAAGTCATTTGCTCCATCTTGGTCAGGAGAAACAGCATTAAAAATTTCAAAAGCAATTTCTTCTACAGGTAAATCTGTTATTGTAGGGTCATCTGGATCACCATCATTATCAATATCAATATCATCTAGATTTTCTGGGTCGTCTGAAGTATCAGTAATTGAATCTCCAGAAGAATCCTCTGCTGTAACTAAGGCTTGATTAGTGACGGATTCATTTGCTAAGTCTTGCTCAGTTATAACATAAATAGCAGTAAATGTTGTGCTATCTACTTCACCGGGTAATAGTTGGGGAATGGTGTTACCGTTGATGGTAATACCAGGCAAATTATCTTGTAAAGTAATGTTATATAATGTTGTAGCACCAGTGTTGTATACAATAAAACTATATGTTATTGTTTCTCCAGCATTTGCATATCCATCTCCATTAGCATCATTAAAGGTGCTTACTTTTTCAAGAGAAATACTATTGGGTTGACACAATGTAGTTTGAGTTTGGTCGTCTTCAAGAATATTGTCATTGTCTGATAAATCGCTTACATCATTTCCATTAGTACTCGTACCTGTAACGGTTGCCTGATTACTTATAGAGCCATTATTAATATCAGCTTGTGTAATAGCGTAATTGGAAGTGTAGTTCCAGGTTTCATTAGAATCAAGTTGATTATCGCTATCGGTATCACCTGAAGCAAGAGTAATTGTGCCACCAAGCATAGGGTCGGTTAGAACAACATTTGTAATGCTTGTATTTCCTGTGTTGGTTAGTGTAAAGTTATAGGTTATTGTTTCACCAATATCACTACAACTATCAGTATCCTCATCATTGAAAGTAGCTGTTTTAATAAGCGCGATACCATCGGATTGACATAATGTAGTTTGTGTTTGATCGTCTTCAAGAATACTATCATTATCAGATAAGTCACTTACATTATTACCGCTAATACTTGTACCTGTAACAGTCGCTTGGTTGTTTACAAAACCATTATCAATATTAGTTTGGGTAATAGTGTAACTAGCAGAATAACTCCAAGTTTCATTAATATCAAGTTGATTGTCACTGTCAGTGTCACCAGACGCAAGAGTAATTGTACCAACAAGCATAGGGTCGGTTAGAACAACATTTGTAATGCTTGTATTTCCTGTGTTGGTTAGTGTAAAGTTATAGGTTATTGTTTCACCAATATCACTACAACTATCAGTATCCTCATCATTGAAAGTAGC
>JAUHZI010000199.1 GCA_030426105.1 Bacteroidia bacterium
ACTAACTTGAGCCCATAAATCTGTAATGGTATTTAAATTTGCTGTTGTTGGACTTGCTATAGCGGTTCCTCCATTCCCCGGTTCCCCATCATACCAAGTTACCGTACCAGTTTCTCCATCTAATACTGTACTATCATTCACTGTTAAATCAGTACTTGTTTCACTAGGGCAAATTGTTAATGGGGTATCAATAGGAGTTGGCAACTCATTTACCGTTAAACTAACAGATTGAGATATTTGTTCACATGAATTATTAGGATGAGTAAATAAAACTCTATAGGTACCCGAATCAGCAGTTTGAGCATTGGTTATTGATATTGTTTTAGCTTCTGATACATTATTGGTTAAACTTCCTAAACTTCCAACACTATTCCAGTTTAATCCATTTTGTTTTTGTAATTGATACGTCCAATTTGTTACTGGCTCTCCGCTATCTACTCCTGTGGCAGTAAATGTAAAATTAGCTGTTTCACCTGCACAAAGAGGTGTATTGACTGCTAAATCAGTATTTATAACTATTTGAGCTGAAGTAACAACTGCTGTAGTATTTCCTTGCCCTTGTGTATTATTACCTCCATCAGCAGATCCACCAGAATTAACTATATTAGGAACACCATCACTATCTACTCCTCCTGTTATTCTACCACCTGATAAGTCTGGTATACTCACATTTTCATCTCCTTCTATAGCATCAAAACAGCCATCTCCATCTGAATCGGTATCTAAGTAATTTGGGATATTATCGTTGTCAGTATCTGTACAAGAAGAAAATACTGTAGCTACTCCCCCAACAGCATCTAAACCGGTACCATTTTGATTTTCAATAACAAAACTATTGCTTCCTGCTAAAAAAGAAATTGTGTTAAAAGTACCTCCTCCTCTAATTTGCATTAATTCTAAAGATGTAGAATTGGTTGAACGAGAACCATATACTGTAACATTACCTAAAAAATCGATTTCTACCTTTAATCTTGGTAAGCCATTATTATTAGCTGCCCATGGTGCACTCATTGCTGCACCATCTGTAAATTCTAAAAACACTTCTCCAGCTACCGCCGCTGTTTGTAATTGAAGAATATTATTTGTGCTTAAATTTCCCCCATTTATAGAAACAGATACAGAATTATCAACATAATAAAAATTAAATATAGCTGAAGAAACTGCAGATTGAGAAAAACTTGCTGTACTCCCTCCATCTCCACCAAAAATAATAAAATCACTAGTAGAGCAACTTCCTTCAACAGAATCTAAAATACCGTCATTATCATCATCTAAATCACAAATATCATCAATACCATCTCCGTCTGAGTCATTAGTCCCTAAGGTACAAATATCTCCTGTTGGAGTACTGACTGTGTTTGAATCAACAGATTGATTAGTAGTAACACCTCCTGTAACAATAGGATATTCTACTGTTCCAGTATTATCAATATTAGCTGGTAATGTTCCGTTATCTACTGTTACTCTAAATGTAATAGTAACAGGACTACCAATAGTAACTACCCCATCTGGTTGTGTATCAGAATGTATTTCTGTAGCGGTAATGTATGGCATATTACCACCTACATCAGCTACCGAAACTCCGTTTAACTGAGTCGAGTTTGCTATATAAGTTGTAGAGGCCGGTATTGCATCTATAAATGTGGCATTAGAAGCTGATAAATTACCTATATTATTTACTACTATAGTATACTCTAATACATCTCCACTTAACGCTATAACAGCTGGATCTGCTGATTTTGTTATATTTCTAACTGACTTTGTTGCTGTTAAATTAGGGTTATAGGTTGGAGTTGAACAAGATCCCATATCATACACCCCTGGTGATGCTGTACCGATAAGAGTTCCTGATAATGTTGGTGACGAAAAGTCTATTGAGTAAATATCACTAGTACCATCTCCATTAGATGTACTCGTAATCATATTTCCACTACTATCAAATGCAACTCCCGTTGCTGCATTAGGTCCCACATTACCTAGGTTTTGTGCTACTAATGTATTCGTGTTTATTATAAATAAATAAGAAGCTCCACTACCTCCTACTGAAGCATACCAATGTAAACGACCATTACCATCAAAAGCTAAATCTCCTGCTACTAATGTGGTTCCAATAGTATCTGTACCAAAGTTTAGAGCTCCTAAATCGGTAGCAGTACCCGATCCTTTCTCTATTACTCGTAAATGATATGAAGTATCAATATAGTATACATCTCCATCAGTATTCGCTCCTTGACCAACTAATTGATTTGGTAACGTAGCCCCCTCAGACACCTGAGTTGATCCATCTGAACTATATAAAGGAAATGATGCTGAAGCATCATCGTAATACGCATTACCATCAGCACTAATTGCCAAACCTCCTATTCTTTGAGGAGCCGTATACACAGGTGTCATAGTTGAACCTGTTAACGTATATAATGAATTTAAATTACCTAAAGTACCAGATGATGAACTTGCGTATACATCATTGCATGAAACCTCATGTAAACAAGAAATCTCAGCCTCCCATCCTGAAGCGCGGACAGAAAAATCAGAATCAAAAACAAAATGAAGTGAACTTCCTGTTGAAGTTATTGTAGTTGGAATATTACTATTACAAAAGTCTCCTATTTTTGTTGCTGTAGCATCTGAACCGTCATATACTGTTAAAACATCATAACAACCGGAACCATTATTCTCTACATCAAAACTAGTGAAATTAAAGTTTAAACGATCTCCAGTTGGTGACTCAAAGGTAACCGAATACAACTCGTTGTTGTTATAATTTCCGTTGCTTAAGTTATTTGAATCGGTAAACGTACCTGAACAAGTAACAATTGTATTTCCATTCTCATTTCCAATATTATACGTTTGAGCAAAAGACTTAACTGAAAACAAAAGAGTTAACACTAAAAAGAACAACTTCTTATATGTACTGATTTTAGAAACGTAGCTTTCCCCCATATTAATACATTTTATTTTATATACAATGTTGCACCCCAAAATTCTTCGAAGCTATTTATTTTTTAATAAACAATACGGTGGGATATAAAAAACCCCACACAAAAAAAACGTTAAGTTGCTCTTTTACAACTTATTTCTAGTGGGCCTCTAAATATTTTTAGTGTGCAAAAGTAAACTATTTTTACTTTCACTAAAATATTAGACGTAAAATTAACAATTTAGGTCACATTATAGTTAAAAAAAACATTTAAATAATAATCCATAAATAAAACCTATTGAAAACAATTCTATTAAATCACTTTTAAAAGATTTAATTTCTAATCAGAATAGTTTACAACAAAGAAATAAAAAAACCTCTTAAAAACAAACAAAAAAGACTTTATTATTTTTTTACCACTTTTTTTAACTGATTAAGAACATAATCAACTTCATTGAATGTATTTAATTTACTAAAAGAAAACCGTACAGATGTTTTCTTTTCTTCTTTCTCATCTAAAAACTCCTGTAACACATGAGATCCTTTACTACTTCCACTTTGACAAGCACTACCTCCAGAAACAGCTACTCCAGACAAATCTAAATTAAACAATAGCATTCTATCTTCTATAGGAAACCGTAGATTAAGTATTGTATAACTTGTTTTTTCTACAGACTCTCCATTAATCTCAATATTAGGGATTAATTCTTTTACTTTTTTTACAAAATATTTTTTTAATCCTATAATATACTCTTTATCTTTTCCTAAATCTTCATAAGCTATAGCTAGTGCTTTTTCCATACCAACTATGGAATGTACATTTTCAGTACTTGACCTAGCTCCTTTTTCTTGCTCTCCTCCATGTAACATCGGTAGTATTCCTATACCTTTTTTAAAATAAGCAAATCCTACTCCTTTAGGTCCATGAAATTTATGAGCACTTGCTGCAATAAAATCTATTGGTGTTTTTTGTAAATCTAAATGATAATGCCCTATAGCCTGTACTGTATCTGAATGAAAATACGCTTCATATTCTTTACATAATGCTACAACATCTTCAACAGGCAACATATTACCTATCTCATTATTTACATACATTAAACTTACCAAAGTTTTTTTCTTTGATTTATTTAGTAAGTCCCCCAGACTCTCCATTGAAACAGTCCCGCTTTCATTTACCCTAACATAATCTACAGCTATTTTATGTTTTGCTTCTAAAAACTTTACTGTATTTAAAACAGCATGGTGCTCTATCTTAGAAGTAACAATTCTTTCAACTCCTAAATTTAAAACGGCATTAAATAAAATTAGATTGTCTGCCTCGGTTCCTCCAGCTGTAAAAATGATTTCACTTGAAGAAATATTAAAGTGTTTCGCTATATTTTTTCTAGCTGTTTCTACCGCAGCTTTAGCTTTTCTACCATATTGATGTATAGATGATGGGTTACCAAAATTTATTAGCATTGACTGTTGAACAGCTTCAATAACTTCGGGCAACATAGGTGTTGTTGCAGCATTGTCTAAGTAAACAGATTTCATAGGGCAAAAATAAGGTTTTCTTACTGATGGTTAAGTTTTAAAAAAATTATTGATTTTGAAAAATATATACCTCGGTAGCACCTTGTCCATATTTTTGATAAGAAGCATCGTAATATTTAACGGGGTAATTATTCAATAAATATCGTAACTCAATTTTTAAAACTCCATCTCCTACTCCATGTATTAAAACTAGTTTTGATATTCTTTTAGATATACAGTATTCTAATTTATGTTTTGCTGTATTGATTTGTATTGATAAAATATCAAAATTATCCATTCCTCTTGTAGACTTAACCAACTTTTCAGCATGTAAATCTACTTCCATTACTATTTCTTTTTTATCTTTTACAAAAGATGTTTTTTTCTTCTTTTCTTTATTTTGAGTTTATAACATTGATTGAAAGAATATGCTATAAACTTCAGAAAAATTATACACTTTGATCTATCATTCAGATGATCATTTATGTAGAGAAATATTGGCTTATTTACAAGCTGAAAATTTGGATACAAGAGCCATTGATA
>JAUHZI010000200.1 GCA_030426105.1 Bacteroidia bacterium
ATTTAGGTTATAAAAGTTGTTTTTTAGAGTAGTAACGGTTCTTTATATCACTGTTTGGGTCGCTGATACTACGGCACGCTCCGTTAACACCACGGCATGCTCCGTTGACACCACGGCATGGGTCGCTGATATCACGGCACGCTCCGTTAACACCACGGCATGGGTCGCTGATATCACGGCATGCTCCGTTAACACCGCGGCACGGGTCGCTGATATTACGGCATCCTCCGTTAACACCACGGCATGGGTCGCTGATATCACGGCATCCTCCTTTAACACCACGGCGTGGGTCGCTGATATCACGGCATCCTCCTTTAACACCACGGCGTGGGTCGCTGATACTACGGCTACCCTCCCACTCTCAAATCTGTATGGATTCAATCCAACGCTCTCGGTCTACGTATTAACGAGTTAGATTTTACATAGAAAAATCTTTTTCTAAGCTATTATTCTTTTTCCATTGATGAAAAAGAAACCGACTTTGGAGGTTCATGAATTCCTTTGAAAACCAATAAAAATTAATGAGCTAAACAAAAAATCTAGCCTTAACCATCCTGCACTCAAAAATAATCATCCACAAACCTAAATTAAAATAACTCGCTATCGCTCAAACAGATTTTAATTTTAACGGTTCTTGCGGTGTTATTTTTGGCTTGCCTGCTTATGACGGGGTGCTTTTTTAGTAGTCTCTTTAATCAAAGTATGCTGTTTCGAACTGACAGTACAAAAAAATTATTCGCAACTAGTATAAAAGATATACTTCTGATAGTCTGCCTGTTAAAAAAAAGCAAAAATTGACCATCGCATTTGTTTTTTATACCCCAACACTATAATTTAGAAGTGGTTAAGAAAAAGAAACTAACAAAATGCTATGATTGTATTGCTAAAACCATCTAACTTTTTATGGGTTTTTAACTAGTGGCAAGGGGATCTCCTGCTATTATAATCTTGTTGTTTCTAAGAATTACCTAAGGGTAGCGTGTATTACGCACCCCTAAAAACACACGTGTAACTTAAATTAAATATTAATATGGAAACAAGAAGAAAATTCAAAGGTTCAGATGCTTTTTTAGCTGAAAGCGCACGTACAATTTACAACCTATTTACGCAAGATTTGGAGCGTTTTACCGCTTTCAATGCCCGATTTACAAGTGAGTATGAAACTGCTTTTTTAAATCAGATTGATGCGGCAGATACGGTAGTTACCGATGTAAGTACCTTGGCTAAACAAGGAGTGGAAACGCAAAAGGTGTTGATAGAAATGCAAAATGCAAGTCGTGTGTATAATCGTATAAAAAGTCATGCTATGTGGGCTTTTCCTGATAATCCTGCGGTGCTAAAAGAGTTTACTACTGGATATAGAGATGCGAGTAAGAATCAGCCTAAAATGTTGGTGTTTTTAGAAACGTTAGAAAAGGTGGTTACAAATTATTTAGATGATTTGACCGATGCGAATAAAGGCGGAATGCCTGCATCTATTGTGGAAGAGTTGGCAACAATTAAAGACGAATTAAAGAGCGCGAACACGCAACAAGAGGTGTATAAAAAACAACGTTTGGTAATTACCCAAGATCGTATTTCGGCATTGAACGATTGTTATACAACGCTTGTTCAAATTATAAATACGGCTCAGTTAGTATTTGCCAATGAACCTGCAAAAAGGGCGCAGTATAGCTATCGTCCAACCACAGGAAGCAGCTCCATTACTGATTTTGTGGGACAGGTAGCACCTAATGAAACCAAGGTGATTACTCAGGTATCGTATGACAAAGAGAGTTTTATTGGTTTTGAAAACAGAGGGGAAACCACACTACAGTTCGACATTAGTACCGACGAGGTTACACTAAACGGCAATATGGTTGAGTTGGAAAGTGGCGCTATTAACAATCAGCCAATGGAATGGTTACTAGCGGATGTTGCCAACGGTACCAAAGTGAATGTTTTGGCATATAATCCGTCTACTACCTCAACGGGAAGTTATTGGGTTAGTACAGATGTGTAAGAATAATTTTTTATAAAAAATAACAACGAACGTCATTACGAAGGAATTACGACTGAAGTAATCTGTTTATTTTGAACTACAAACATAAAGATTACTGCGTTATCACTCGTAATGACGTTTTTTTTATGTGTTTTAATTAAAATTATTGGTATTGTTTATCTCCTCCAAGATGGTTTGCTATTACTAAAATTGTCCGCCAGCAATCAGGAAGTGATGTAGAATTTCCTCTTACACATTTTACAAAACCAGAAGGTTCTGGAAGTCCAAATTCGGTTTCTTTATATTGCTGAACTTCTGAAGTAAGTATAATATCTTGTCCCTCTACCCAAGCCTTTACTCTAACATCGTCAGACAAAGCTCTAATTTCATTAGTTACTAAATAAGTACCTGTATTTTCAACAATCGTATAATCCATTTTTTTAAGCCCATTAGGTAAAGACCCAAATGCAATTGCAGCATTTAGTACTTTAATTTTTGTTGAATTTGAATTCGGTTGATTTGTCCAAATAGATGTTTGGTCAGTCTCTGTTTTAATAGTTGATACATCAGATGTTTGACTTGAAGTATCCTTAACTACTGTCTTTTTATAACTTGTGCATGAAATACTTATTAATCCGAGAATTATTGTAATAATATAAAGAGTTCTCATAATTGTTTTTTGGTAGTTTAATCAGCTTAAAATTAATCAATTGCCACTTACTTTTTAAGTAAGTTCAATATAGCAAATACAAACCGAATAGAAAATCTGCGGTGATTTTAGTAGTGAGAATACCGTGTTTTTCTTTTCTTTAATTTTACTAAGTTGAACAAATGGGATTATGCAACACTTTAAAATTTACAGAGTTTGCTATAAAACAACGTTCATTAGCTTTTTTATGTAGTTCAATTGCTTTTTCTATCATTGAACTTTCTGAAACTATAACGGTTGGGCTTAAACTAACCTCAGAGAAATACCCACTACCATTTGGTTTAGTTATCATAATACCAGTTGCTCTATCTATATATTTAGTTACAATTATGTTAGATTCAGAACATAAATGTAGGTACCAAAGCATATGGCATGAGCATAATGAGGCCAGTAAAAGTTCTTCGGGATTATATTTAGTTTTATCGCCTCGAAATTCTGGGTCGGAAGAACATAAAATATTTGGTTTATTATCAATACTTATAATATGACTTCTTTCAAAGTCCTTGTAATTAGATGTTCCTTTACCTTTATTTCCAGTCCATTCTATCTTTGCTGTATAATTATGTTGATCTTTCATATTATATAATCTTCATTATTCCACCATTTTTTCATCCATTTCTCCGAAACTTGTTTTCCCTTCTCATAATTATCAACAACTACAATTAATTGATTTGAATGGTCACTATATTGCGTTAAAATATTCACATTAGCATCTGCTAATTCTTTACAAAACGCACCTAATTGACCAGGTATATCTTGTCTAAGTTTCTGAATTATTACATTACTTATTTTTGTTACTTTTATTCCAGCTTTTGCTAATTCAACTTTTGCTCTATCTGCTTCCTCTACTAAAAAATGAGCTATAGAAGAATTTCCGGTTTGGAAAACTCCTCCTCCTTCTAAACTTATATCACTTTCACCGAGTGTTTTTCCCATAAGAGCTAATTGTCCTAGCTTGTTTTCAAATAAAATTTCTATGTCTTTCATTTTTATAAATTTTAATACTTAGCAAATTAAATGGATTTATTACGCTAACATTTCATTTGAAAATGAACAATGAAGGAAAAGAAAATAATAGGTCAAAAAAAGTTAAATTTTCAAAAGGTAAACAATCACTGTTTGATTTGTTAAGTGTTGTTTTGTAATAACTACCAACTGTTACTTAATTAAATATCAAATTTTAGTAGATGCTAACCCAAATAGAAAATCTGCGAAGGTTCTTAGAAGTGGAGAAGAATAAGTTATAAATTTTAAACGATTTTGACAGTAGTGTTTGACTCTTAATTATTAGGATTATTGCTATCTCTATTTAGTTAGATTGATTTTCTTTCTCCTTACATACCTCCAAAAAAAAGACGCTTCTAAAAAGAAGCGCCTCTTAAAAATATTGATATGTATTTTGTTACAACGGAATATTCCCGTGTTTCCTGTTCGGTCTTTCTACCTTTTTGCCTTCTAACATCGCAAAAGCTTTGATTAGTTTTCTACGGGTGTCTTGTGGTAAAATTACCTCATCTACAAATCCGCGTTCTGCTGCACGGTACGGATTCGCGAATTTATCAGCATACTCTGCTTCCTTCTCGGCAAGCTTCGCTTCGTGGTCGTCTGCTTCAGCAATTTCCTTTTTAAAGATAATTTCACTTGCTCCTTTTGCTCCCATTACCGCAATTTCTGCACTAGGCCATGCAAAATTCATATCGGCACCAATGTGTTTTGAGTTCATTACGTCATACGCCCCACCATAGGCTTTACGGGTAATTACACTTACTCTTGGCACGGTAGCTTCACTCAACGCATACAATAATTTTGCTCCGTTCGTAATAATGGCATTCCATTCTTGGTCGGTTCCTGGTAAAAACCCTGGTACATCTACCAACACCAATAACGGAATATTAAAACAATCGCAAAAACGAGTGAAACGTGCTGCTTTTTTAGAACTGTTTACATCCAAACACCCTGCTAAACTCATCGGTTGGTTGGCTACAATCCCAACACTTCTTCCTCCTAAACGAGCAAATCCAACTACGATATTATCCGCATAATCTTTATGAATTTCAAAGAACGAATCAGCATCAGCAATACCATCAATTACAGCACGCATATCATACGGTTTGTTCGCATTATCTGGAACAATATTGGCTAGTTCTTCTCTAATTTCATCGCCTAATTCAAATGGTAATTTCGCCGTGGTTTCTTGATTGTTCTGCGGCATATAGCTCAACAATGTTTTAATGTCTTCTAAACATTGTACATCGTTCGCTGCCGTTAAATGTGTAACTCCCGATTT
>JAUHZI010000031.1 GCA_030426105.1 Bacteroidia bacterium
CAAAAGTTAGCGAAGTAGAGCAAGGTTTTGAAGAAAGTTTTGGGATTCATGTACAAGTTTTTAGAAAAAGCGGAAGGCTTTGGTTGGAAACTACTTCAACAGATGGATGGACCTTGAGAGAACAAAACGAGGTAGGGAAAGATATGGATTCTTAATCATCAGAAGTATGATTAGGTTTAGTCTAATGCGTATTTTTTCTCAAAAATTGTAATTGAGAGAGGGTAACTCTCAGGAAGTTTATTATAAGCTTTATTTTCTGGAGTAGATCGATGTTTGGAAACTTTCAATACATAATATAGGTCTTTTTTATTTGGTTTAATAAATTCGAATGAGAAAGACCTTTTTTCATTTGGTAATAAGTTGTTATCAGTAATTTTCTTAGCCTTAGGATACCATTCCCATTCTTCTCCAATTCGATGTTTTCTTTGACTAACTAATGTAGAATCTTTGTCATAAATCGATTGTTCTATAATAATAAAGCGCTCTGGATCTCCAGTTGGTACTTTATGACCTGCATATTTGTTGGTAATGTCGACATCAAAATGAAGTGTATCACCAGTCTTACTATTGTGTTTAAAATTTAAGGGTTCAATGAATAAGCCGTTTAGCATTTTTGTTGGTTTATCAATGAATTTTGGAATACCAGATCCCATAAAATAATGTTGTCTACTTTTTCTTCGTTCATACCCAGGAACAATGCTTCTTATTGTGTCTGGCATATGGCAAGATTTACAGTTTTTATTGCCAAAATATGGCCCTTTCTTCCACTCATCTCCAGTCTCAAACGTGCAAGCGAGTTGTGGGGTAACAACAGCTACAGCATTATGACATGAAATACATAGGTTTTCAGAGAGATGTAAAGTGTCTTTTATAGTTTTGTGTGGAGCTTTGGCTGTTCCTGTTGGTCCTAATATTGCCCCATCTCTTACATGGCAACTAGCACAGTTAATACCTTCCTGTTGAAGAGCCTGATCAAAATGAGGGTTCCTGTGTGAGACAGGTTGGTAGATATCGCCATTAACAAGTCCTGTAACAATAAACTCTTGCTGGTTTTGGAGAGGGATATGACAATTAATACACATAAATGGACTACTCTCTTTAGCGATTTCAGCTTGAAACTGTGGGTCAGTCCATGCATGAGAATGTGTGGAATGTTTCCATTCTTTATAATGTTGTTGATGACATACTCCACAAGATTTTGCAGATAAGGAGACCAGTCCTTCTGGTATCTTTTGATTAGGAATAGCTATATCCCAACTGTTTGTCAAAGGAGTTATTACTTTTTGTTGTTCCTTTTTGAAATTTTGAATTTGTGTTTCATCATTCTCACAACTAAATAAAAAAGCAACCGCACTCAAAAATACGGTTGCTAAGGTAATATATATGGTCTTTCTATCGTCCATTAATGTTTAGACCAAGCCATGTATCCTCCCATCAAATTATAAACCTCTTTAAAGCCCATTTGTGTCATCATTTGCATGGCTCTAGAACTCCTTCCCCCACTTCTGCAATAGAGGTAGACAGGTTTGTTTTTATCTAATTTTTGGATCTCTTCAGCAAAATTCCCAGAAACATTGATGTTTTTAGCGTTTTTTATATTTCCTTGGTTAAACTCACCTGGTGTTCGTACATCAACAATTGTTCCTTCCTCATTCTTAATTAATTCTTTGAATTCTTGAACATTAACGTTTTTAGCTATTGTAGCACTTTGTTGGACTTGTGTTTCGGCTGTGTGCGAAGTATGATTTTGGGCTTGTTCTTCACTACAAGAAAAAAATAACAAAGTGGATGCCGCTAGAATTGGTTTCAGTAATTGTTTCATCTTAAATAAATATTGTTTTGTGCTTACAAAGAAATAAAAAGTTCTAAAGAGTTAAGGTTACACATGTTACATTTCTAGTTTTTGAACATAAGCTGGAGTGTTTGTTAGTGTAATTTGCTTTTGTAATATATAATCGTAAATTTATATCAATGAATAAAGTGTTAATGATTTCGTTTCTATTGTTTTTGTCTTGTAAGAAGGATAAAGCAGTAGAAGTTGTTAAGGTAGATGATAACGGTTCAACAGGTTTGTCATATTGTGATACTGTGACAGTATCTTTTGTAAATACAATAAAGCCAATTTTTATTCAAAATTGTGCGACATCTGGTTGTCATAATTCAGCCTCGGCTTCCAATGGTTATATTTTTGAAGATTATGCTCAGATTTCTGATTCATTGACTTTTAATCGTGTCATGAAAGCAGTAAAACATGAACCGAGTGTTTCGTCTATGCCTAAGTTTCAAGCTAAATTAAATGATTCATTAATCCAACAGCTAGAATGTTGGATGAATCAAGGAAGGCAGAATAACTAACTTTTCATAAAAGGTTGAAAGAAACAATAAATGCTTGAGTTAGGTTTTTTGTTTTTTCTTTTTAGCCGCTGGAAATAAAATATTATTCAATATTAAGCGATAGCCTGGAGAGTTGGGGTGTAGGTTTAAGTCTGTAGGTGGATCATTTACAAAATGTCTGTAATCTTCAGGGTCGTGTCCTCCATAGAAAGTCCATTGTCCTTTACCTAGTTCACCATGGATGTATCGAGCAGTTCCTAGGGCTTTATTTTCGCCCATAATTAAAACGTTAGATTTAATAGTATGTTTTCTGAAATCAGTTGTTTGCCCCATGAAACCATCTATTACATTCGTATGATTTTGGCATAAAATAGTAGGGACGACATCCCACTTTGCTGAAAATTCGAATAAAGTAAACTTGTCCTGTTCTTCAGGTACTCTATGGTCTTTTGTTGCATCAATGTCTGAAAACTCATATTCTAGAGGGTTCGTAACAAGTTTAAAGTCTTTAAAGGCGAGTGTTTGGCTATAATCTAGCTTTTTTTGAGCACTAGGATCTTGTGGGTCACCATCATACATATGGTCACAAATATCAGTGCCTTGAGCTGCAAGAGCTATATCGTATGAATCAGTTCCAGAGCACATGGTAAATAAGAAACCTCCGCCAACTGTGAATTCTTGTATTTTTTTTGCAACTCCCAATTTAAGTTGACTGACTTTTTCAAATCCTAAAGCTTTTGCTCTAGCCTCTGTTTCTCTTTGTCTTTTTTGATACCAAGCAGCATTTTTATAACTCCTATAAAATTTACCATATTGTCCTGTAAAGTCTTCGTGATGTAAATGTAGCCAATCATATTCAGGTAGTTTACCTTGAATAACTTCAGTATCGTATAGTTCGTCGTATGGTATTTCAGCATAGGCAAGAACCATAGTAACAGCATCATCCCAAGGTTGTTTTCCTTTTGGAGTGTATACTGCAATTTTCGGAACTTTCTGTAGTTTTACAATTTCTTGATTAACTTCAGGGTCAGCAATTTTTTGCTTTATTTGAGTGGCTTGAACGTCGGCAATAAGCTCATAAGAAACGCCTCTTATTACACATTCTTCTTCAATTTCTTTATGTTGGGGAATTAAGAAACTGCCTCCTCTATAGTTTAAAAGCCATTCAATTTCTATTTCGTTTTGAAGTACCCAGTATGCAATTCCATAGGCTTTGAGGTGGTTTTTTTGTTTCGATTCATCCATTGGTATAAGGATATAGCTAGCATTAATTAAAATGCTAAAAGAAACAAATAGTATAAAGAGTACAACTTTTTTCATAGTTCTTGAGTTGTCAAAAATAGTACCAATTTAGAGGTTAAAAAGGAGCATCTTCATTGGAGAAGTCTTCAAAGTCGTCGTCATTCATTTTTGAAGACATGATAAAAGTTCCTGTTTCTTCATCAAAGTTTTCATTAGGTAACAGTGGCATTCCTCCTTCAGCTCCTCCAAAATCATTATCAAAAGCATCCAAATTATCGAATTTTGCAAATTTACCAACGAATTTTAACCTGACGTCTTCTAGGGAACCATTTCTGTGCTTAGCAATAATAATTTCACCTTGTCCAGCACAAGGTGTTTCATCTGGCCAAGTTTCCATTTGGTAGTATTCAGGTCTATATATAAAGGTAACAATATCGGCATCCTGCTCAATAGCACCAGATTCCCTAAGGTCTGATAGCATAGGACGTTTGTCTCCTCCCCTTGTTTCAACAGAACGACTTAGTTGAGAAAGAGCAATAATAGGAACATCTAATTCTTTGGCAATTTCTTTTATCGAACGAGAAATAGTACTAATTTCTTGCTCCCTATTTCCTCCACTTCCTCCAGCAGACATTAACTGTAAATAATCAATAATCACGATACTGATGTCGTGCTGCTGTTTTAATCGTCGACATTTTGCTCTTAATTCAAATACTGAAAGACCAGGTGTATCATCAATGAAGATAGGAGCTTCTGCTAATCGTTTGGTTTTTTCAAATAAATGGTTGAACTTTTCTTGGGTAAAATTTCCTTTTCTAATATCTTCCGCTGGAATCTCAGCCTCACCAGAAATCAAACGATTTACAATTTGAAGAGAGCTCATCTCTAATGAGAAAATGGCTACACCATGATTGAATTCAACGGCAATATTTCGTGCCATAGAGATTACGAATGCCGTTTTTCCCATACCTGGACGAGCGGCTAAAACAATCATGTCAGAGCGTTGCCATCCCGATGTTACTCTATCAAGTGCCGTAAATCCAGTAGGTATACCACTAACTCCATCATCTCTATTCATTGCTACCTCAATCTCTTCAGCTGCCTGTTTAATTAAGGTAGACATTTTATCGTAATTCTTACGAATATTGCCTTCCGCAACAGAGAATAATCCACTTTCGGCTTCGTCTAATAATTCAAATACATCAGTAGTTTCATCATAAGCCTTTTGTATTACTTTACTCGATATACCAATTAATTCTCTTAAAATGTATTTTTGGGCAATAATACGGGCGTGGGACTCAGCGTGAGCTGCAGAAGCAACTCTGTTGGTTAATTGACTAATATAATATGGACCACCAGCAATTTCTAACTCACCTTTAGAACGTAATTTTTGGGTTACTGTTAAAATATCAATAGCTTCAGAATCTCCAAAAAGCTCATAAATGGCTTCGTAAATACGTTGGTGCGCTTCTTTATAGAAACTTTCAGGTTTTAAAACATCAATAACATCATTCACAGGAGATTTTTCTAACATCAAAGCTCCTAAAACAGCTTCTTCTAAATCAACAGCTTGGGGAGGGAGTTTTCCTCCAAAAGCATTGGGGTCCTTCTTTTTGATTGGACGATTATTTGAGTTTTGAATAATATCACCTACAGATTGAGTCATAACTACAAAGTTAATTGATAAAAACTGAAAATCATAAAAACATAGAATAGAAATTTTTAGCTGTTTACTATGGGAATATTGGAGATGAGACTCACTTCAATGTAAAAAATAATTGATTGTCATAACTAAATAATTATTGATGTGAATAATTAGGCCTTCTAGAAATATATCTATGGGAAAGGATAATGTTGAATTAAAATGTCGTAATGAGAAAAATCAAGCGAATTGTTGAATAAGTTATAGAATCAAGAAGATAGATTCAACATCGGAGTTAAAAACAACAGTCTTCAATCGTTTGAAAAGGAAAATAGACAAAGTGAAATTGAATTGTTAATAAAACAGAATGTTTAAAAATTAACTTTTGGAGTAAACTACATCAATTATTAAAATTATATATTTGTCTGTTATAACAATTTAAACTATGAATATACAGCTGAAGTCGATTCTCCCTCATTTAATTGCGGTAGGATTCTTTTTTTTAGTCTCAATGGTATACTTTCACCCTGCCTTGAGTGGTTATACAATTAAGTCTCATGACGTTAAGACCTATAAGGGAATGTCAAAGGAAATAATAGATTATAGAAAAGAGACAGGGGAAGAAGCACTTTGGACTAACTCAATGTTTGGAGGAATGCCTGCGAATCAGATCTCTTTAGAAGCTAAGCCTTGGACGAGGTTTGTGACAAAAACGTTGACTTTAGGTTTACCTCACCCAATCAATAAAATTTTCTTAACAATGTTGAGTTTTTATATCTTGTTGTTAAGTTTTAAAGTGGACTTCAAGATAGCAATAGTAGGAGCTATAGGCTTTGCGTTGTCGAGTTATTTTATTATTATTATTCAAGCAGGACACTTGACAAAATCTTTGGCTATAGCTCAAATGTCGTGGGTTTTAGCAGGAGTTGTTTATTCATATAGAAGGCAACTGTATATAGGATTAGGTTTATTTGGTATTGGGATGTCGTTAGAATTAGTGGCAAATCATTTACAGATAACCTATTATCTAGCAATGATAGTGTTGTTTTTTGCTTTAGCGGAATTGTATCGTCATATAATAGAAAAAAAGGTGAAAAAATTTATAATTACTTCTTTTCTTCTATTGGGAGTAGGGGGGCTTAGTGTAGGAACAAACCTTGTTAATATATGGGGGACATTAGAATACGGAAAGTATACTACGAGAGGAAAGAGTGATTTAATTAAAACAGGAACAAATCAAACGAGTGGTCTAGATAAAGACTATATAACTGCTTGGAGTTATGGAACAGGAGAAACATTTAGTTTAATGTTACCTTTTGTAAAAGGAGGGGGTAATCAACCTCTTTTCATGTTACATCCAGAAGCAGTTTCAGAAGATAGGTTGAGCGATCGAGCAGAGGACTTGACACCTCAAACAGCGAACCAAGTGCTGTCTCAAATACCAAATGAAACCTCTTATTGGGGGAACCAAAGGTTTACTTCAGGTAATGTGTATGTAGGAGTTATATTGGTATATCTGTTTTTATTATCCTTAGTTTTCGTTAAGGATAAAGCAAAATGGTTTTTGTTTGCTGTGATGATTTTAACGATTATGTTGTCATGGGGGAAGAATATGATGTGGTTAACAGATTTCTTTTTAGATTATGTGCCTGGTTATAATAAATTTAGATCACCAAGTATGATTCTGGTTGTAGCAGAACTAATAATTCCTCTTCTTGCTATTTTGTTTTTGAATGATTTGTTTAAGAATAGAGATGAACTGGTTGAGAAGGTAAAGTATTTTTATTTCTTAACGGGAGGTTTAATATTGTTTTTAATTGTACTAATGGCTAGTCCTGAATCTTTTTTCAATTTTTTTCCAAATGGGCAAGGGAACCTTACTTTAGATTATATAGCTCAAGTTAAGCCAGAATTAGACGTTCAGCAACAAATGGGAATAGTTCAGTTTTATAATACAGAATATTACCCATTTTTGAAAGGGATAAGAATCTCTATTTTTCAATCAGATATTGCTAGGGCTATAGTTTTCTTAGTATTATCAGGAGCAGTTCTTTTAGCTTTTATTTTTAATAAAATTAATCAAATAGCATTGTCTATTATACTGGGGATATTGGTAGTCGTTGACTTATGGTCTATTGATGTTAATTATTTGAATACAGTTGACTACGAAAGTGATGATCGATTTTGGACTGAAAAATTACAGTCAGAAATACCTTATAAAATAGCGAATGGAGATGAAGCAATCTTTAATGCTGAGTTAGGTCAAAATTCTGAAGCATTAGCGGAAATAGATCAAAAAATAAAGGTAGCAAAAGAAGAAAGCGTTGATGGGTTGACAAAGTTGGAGATTGATGCTATTCGTTTTGGTGTACTAAATAAATATACCAACTTCAGAGTTTTTTCTATGAGCAATCCCTTTAATGAGTCGAGAACAAGCTACTTCTATAAATCATTAGGAGGATATCATGGAGCTAAATTACAGCGATATCAAGAAATCATAGATAGTTGTTTAAGCAGAAATAATATGGAGGTGATTAACATGCTGAACACTAAGTATTTTGTGGAGTACCGTCAAGGCCAAGGAGGCGAAGAGACTATGGTGCAAGCTAATCCAAATGCTTTAGGTAATGCTTGGTTTGTTAGAAATGTTAAAGTGGTTAAAAACGCCAACGAAGAATTGGCTTCTTTGAAACCAGAAAGCGGTTTTAAAGCCAAAGATATGGCTGTTGTAGATACTAAGTATAGTAATTTAATTAATACAAAGCCCACATTTGATTCTTCAGGATATATAAGAATGAGTAGCTATGCTCCCAATAAGATTATTTACGATTTTGAGGCAAAAACAGATCAAATGGTAGTCTTTTCTGAGATATTTTATGATTTAGGTTGGAATGCATATATTGATGATCAGCCAGTAGACCATTTTAGAACAAATTATGTGTTAAGAGGGTTGAATGTTCCAGCAGGGAAGCATAAGGTTGAATTTAAATACAACTTAAAATCCTTTAAAATTTCTAAAATAGTACAGCCTATAGCATTTATTCTTATTGTGTTAGTTTTTGTATACGGTATATACAAGAAGAGGCAAGAAAATGCTGTTGAAGTGTGAAAAAAGTTCTGATTGTAACATATTACTGGCCACCAGCAGGAGGTATAGGTGTCTTAAGGTGTTTAAAAATTACCAAATATTTAAGGAGCTTTGGGTGGGAGCCAATTATCTTTACTGTCGAGAATCCATCTTATCCGTTTGTAGACAACTCAAATAATAAAGATATTCCTGATGGGATAACTATTTTGAAATGTCCAGTACTAGAATTTGAGAATTTATTTAAAAAAGCTGTAAAAAAAGAACAGCAATCAATCAATAATGTTGTTTTTAGTTCTGGAGAGAAAAGTCTTTTGGTAAAATTAGGGCTTTGGGTTAGAGCGAATTATTTTATACCCGATGCAAAAGCGTTATGGATTAAACCTTCTGTTAAGTTTTTATCAAAATATTTGAAGGAAAATAAGGTGGATGCTATTTTTTCAGATGGTCCACCACATACGAATACTGTAATAGCTCAAAAAATAGCAAAAAAGTTTAATATTCCCTGGCTTTCTGATTATCAAGACCCTTGGACTCAGGTTGATTATTATGATAAGTTCCCATTGTCAAAGTCATCAGATCGTAAGCATAAAGAATTAGAACGAATTGCTTTGACCACTGCTTCTAAAGTCGTGAGTGCAAGTCCTTCTTTTAGCACAGGGTTAGAGGAGTTGGGAGCTGTAAATCCTGGAGTTATATATTATGGTTATGATGAGGAAGATTTTCGAGACATTAAACCTGATTTAGACCTTCTTTTTACAGTAGTACATGCAGGGATTTTAGCTTCAGATCGTTTACCAAATAACTTATTAAAAGTTTTGTCAGAGCTAATTGAAGAGGATGAGTTGTTTAAGCAAAAGTTTAGGTTGAAGTTGATAGGTAGTGTTGATGATGGGACATTGAAGATAATAGCTTCATATATTCCTCAAACAAATTTAGTGTTGACAGGTGTAATTCCTAGAAATCAAGTGTTACAACAAATTTGTAATACACAGATTTTGCTGAATTTAGTTAATAAGGTTAATAGCAAAGGGAGAATACCAGGTAAAATATATGAATATTTCAGAGCGAGAAGGCCAATTATTTCAATTGGTGATACTCAAGGAGATGTAGCTCATTTAATAGCAGAAACTAAATCAGGGGAATGTTTTGAGTATGAAGATTATGAAGGCCTAAAAAAACATCTAAAAACTCTTTTTAAGGCGTATTTATCAAATGACTTATTATCAAAAGAGGGACAGATAGATTATTTATCAAATTTTAATCAAACTAAAAAAGTAGCTCAGTATTTAGATGAAATAATATATGATGAAAATAAATAATACATCTTTTTATGGAATTTGTTTTCTACAGGAAGACAAAGGGAGGGATACAGAAATTGTTTTACCAATAGTTTATGCTGCAGAAAAGTTTCTTAATTGCAAGGTTGATTTTGTCTTAAAATGGAATGCTCATTTGATTTATAAGAAAAAACCAGATTTTGTAATCATTCCTGCAAATTGTAAAGGATCAAAGATGTTCCATGAAATAGCAAAGTATGCTTATTCTCAAAATATCAAAATTTTTAGTGTTGTTTCAGAAGGTAATTTTAATGAAAAAAGACATAAAAATATATTTGGATATAATACAGATAAGTTTTTCTATCAGGACTATGTTTGTGCATGGTCTAAGAGGATTCAGCTATTTATGCAAGAGAAAAACCAAGCACAAAAAGATCAAATTGTATTGACTGGTGCATCTGGTTTTGACCGTTTTAAAATATATAAGTTTAGAGACCGCAAGTCTTTTCTAGCTAAATATGATAAAAGCGAATATAACAAGGTAATCTCTTATTCAGGGTGGGCTTTTGGAAAGGTACAATATGAACAAGGAAGATTAGAGTTAGAGCTTGATGAAAGTAAACGAGATGCTAAAGTTGCATGGACTAATAGTCAACGAATTGCCGTTAGGGATTCATTAAAGTATGTAATTGAAGCGTATCCAGATGTTCTTTTTGTATTAAAACAACATCCTTCTGAATATTATCCAGGATTGGTTCTTGATCAGCTTAATGAGATGAGTGAACTGGCAAGTTATGACAATGTATTGTATATACAAGGGCAAAGTGAAGGAATTCATGATGTTATAAGTATTGCAGACATTGTGTTGGGGTTTGAAACAACCAGTGCCATAGAAACATGGATAATGGGGGATACACCCACAATTTTTTTGAATGAAGACGTTAATTTCCCTAGAGTAAATACCTATGAAGGGTGTTTAATAGCAAAAGATGGAAAGGAATTATCTAGTTATATTCAAGCGTTTTATGAAAAGGGGACAATAGAAGCTTTTTTTAGCCAAGATATAAAGAGAAAAAGAGAAGAAATAATAGTGAATACTATAGGTTATAAAGATGGGTTAAATCATCTAAGACATTTAAAGTATCTGAATAAGACCTTACTGAAAATAGATGTAAATCAAATAAAATATAAGAAAAGTTCTTATTTTAGTAGATTGTATCTGTTTTTTAGATTGATGAAACCTTTTTACAAGTTAAAACTAGTTTCAAAATTACCTTGGTTTTCAAAATTTAATTGGGTATTTGAACGTTATAAACTTGATAATATTAAAGTGCTACAAGAGGAGTACAAACCTTTTATGGAATCTTTTTATCAAAAAAAACAAATAGATGAAGATTTCCTAAAGCGATTTTGGGAATAGTGAGGTAAAAGCGGTTTTATAAAAAAGTAATTTAAGAGTTAATGGAAAAAAAGGAATTTAGCTTAAATAATAAAGCAATATTGATAACAGGGGGAACTGGGTCTCTAGGAAAAGCATTGACAAGAAGAATATTTAAAGAATATCCTGATGTAAAACGATTGGTGATTTTTTCAAGAGATGAACAAAAGCAGTTTGTGATGGCTCAAGAGTTTCCGAATCATAAATATAGATCAATTCGTTATTTTATTGGAGATGTAAGAGATTCAAATAGACTTAAGAGAGCTATGAAAGGGATTGATTATGTTATTCATGCTGCTGCAATGAAACATGTTCACTTAGCTGAATATAATCCAATGGAATGTATTAAAACCAATGTGATGGGGGCTGAAAATGTTATCAATGCTTGTTTGGAAACTGATGTGACGAGAGTTGTAGCGCTTTCTACAGATAAAGCAGCAGCTCCAATCAACTTATATGGAGCAACTAAATTGGCATCAGATAAGCTATTCGTAGCAGCAAATAATATAAAAGGCGAAAATAATATAAGGTTCTCGGTTGTAAGGTATGGAAATGTCATGGGGTCTAATGGGTCTGTTATTCCTTTCTTTATTTCTAAAAAGGACTCTGATTTCTTACCCATAACAGATAAAACAATGACCCGTTTTAATATTACATTAGATGGGGGAGTCGATATGGTAATGCATGCACTTGAAACAGCTTGGGGAGGAGAAATTTTTGTTCCAAAGATTCCTTCGTATAAAATAATTGATGTAGCTAAAGCAATTGCTCCAAATAAAGAGCATAGAGAGATTGGGATTCGTCCAGGAGAAAAAATTCATGAAGAAATGATTACTTCTTCAGATTCATTTTATACGTATGATCTAGGGAAGTATTATGCTATCGTTCCTAACCTTCCGAATTGGAAATTAGATAAGTTTAAAAAAGAGTTTAATGCTGTTAAAGTAGCAAATGGCTTTGTTTATAATTCGTCTAATAACGATAGTTGGGAAACTCCAGAAACATTAAGAAAGTTGATCGTTGAACACGTTGATTCTACTTTTAAAGTGTAAATATGTCAGAATATAAAATACCATATGGTCGCCAATCGATAAATGAAGATGACATTAATGGTGTTGTTGAAACATTAAAACATGATTTTTTAACACAAGGACCAAAGGTTGCTGAGTTTGAGCAAAAATTTGCTCAATATGTTGGAGCGAAGCATGCAGTAGCTGTTTCTAATGCAACCGCAGGATTACATTTGTCAGTACTTGCTTTAGGGTTAAAAAAAGGCGAGCGTGTAATAACAACTCCAATTACATTTGCAGCCTCTGCTAATTGTATTCGATATGCAGAGGGGGAAGTTTGGTTTGCTGATATTGATCCGAATACATATTTATTGGATATTGAAAGCGTAAAACAACTTATAGAAAGCAAGCCTGAAGGTTTTTTTAAGGGGATAATCCCTGTTGATTTTGCTGGTTTGCCTGTTGACTTAGAAGCGTTTAGGCATTTAGCCAATGAGCATGATTTATGGATTATTGAGGATGCATGTCACGCTCCAGGAGGAAAATTTACTAACTCTCAAGGTATAGAGCATAAATGTGGTGATGCAGTATATGCTGATTTAAGTGTTTTTTCGTTTCATCCAGTTAAACATATAGCGTGTGGAGAGGGAGGAATGATAACGACTAATTCTCTAGAGCTGTATAAAAAACTTTTAAAGTTAAGATCTCATGGCATTACTAAAGAAAATCTTTCTCGTAATGAGGGTGGTTGGTATTATGAAATGCAAGAGTTAGGGTATAATTATCGTTTGACAGATATTCAGTCTGCTTTGGGAGTTACCCAATTGGCGAAAAATGATAAAGGAGTATTAAGAAGAAATGATATAGCGGCAAAATATAAAAGAGCCTTTGAAGGAAAAGTAAAATATCAATATTTGCCTGAAGGGTTTTTAAATGCCCACCATTTGTTTGTCATTGAAGTAGAAAAAAGGAAAGAGTTTTATGATTACCTTCATGAAAATGGAGTTTTAGCGCAGATTCATTATATACCAGTTCATCAATTACCATATTATAAAGAAATAGGTTATTCTGGAGCTAGTTTGAATCATGCAAATAAATATTACGAAAAGTGTATAAGTTTACCGATGTTTCCTAGTTTAAGAGACGAGGAAGTGGATTATGTTATTGAAAAAACATTAAGGTTTATTAATAAATAAGGTTTAGCCATGGAATATAGCGTATCGAAAAATCTAAAATATGGGTATTTTGAAGTAGTTAATAAACCTTCAGAAGAAGAGTTGAATGAGTATTACGCTAAAAAATATTTTCAAAATAATTCAGATAAGAATAATCAATATCAGCAAAAATATAGTTCAGAAGATATAGCGTATATCAATAACAAAATTTCAAATAAGTTTGAGTTAATTTCACAGAGCTTAGGAGATAGAAAGATTTCATCATTTATTGATATTGGTTGTGGTGAAGGGTTTGCTTTAAGTTTTTTTGCTAATAAAGGCCTGAAGTCTTTAGGTGTTGATTTTAGTGATTTTGGAATTCAAAATCAAAACCCTAGTCAATTGAAAAACTTCAGAAAAGGTAATGTTTTGGCCGTAGTGGATGAATTGATTGAAGAAGGACAACAGTTTGATTTGTTGTGGGTAGATAATGTATTAGAGCATGTAATCGATCCAGAGGCATTGCTTGAAAAAAGTTATAAACTTTGTGCCCCTAATGGATATGTCATTTTTGAGGTCCCTAATGATTTTTCGTATTATCAGGATTTTTTATTAAGAAAAGAATTGATAAAAAAGCGTCATTGGCAAATTACACCAGACCATTTAAATTATTTTTCACCAGAAACATTGACCAACCTTTGTGAAAGTTATGGTTTTAAATTATTGTCACAAATGACAGATTTTCCTATTCAACTATTTTTGTTAAATAATAATAGTAACTATTATGAAGACAAAAAAAATGGAAAAGAAGCACATAAAAGTAGGTTGTTATTTGAGGAGTATCTTAAGTCGGTCAATACAGATGAGCAAATAGTTCAGTTATATCAAACCTTATTAGCTTCAGGTTTAGGACGGCAAATTATAGGCTTGTATCAGAAACAATAGTATGGAAAAGTCCATTTGCATTATACCAGCTAGAGGAGGTAGTAAAAGAATACCCAGAAAGAATATAAAACTGTTTTTAGGAAAACCTATTCTTCAGTATTCTATTGAGGCTGCCTTAAACTCAAATTTGTTTGATGTTGTAATGGTGTCCACAGATTGTCAAGACATTGCTAATATAGCAGTTGAGTTAGGAGCTTCTGTTCCTTTCTTGAGAAGTACAGAAAATGCGGATGATTTTTCCACAACTTATGATGTTATTAATGAAGTTATAAGCAGATATAAAGAAATAGGACAAACGTTTAAATATACATGCTGTCTATATCCAACAGCTCCTTTTGTTACAGCTCAAAAACTAAAAAAAGCTTTTGAACAACTTCATGCAGAGAATATCGAAGCTGTTCTATCTGTTGTTGAATATTCTTACCCAATCCAACGTTCTTTATCATTAGATAATGAGGGGGGAATCAAAATGAATTGGGAAGAAAACTTGACTAAGAGGTCTCAAGATTTGGCATCAAATTACCATGATGTAGGACAGTTTTATGTTTATGATACTCAAAAATATCTTGAAAAAAAATCTGTGTTTAAAATGAAGTGTAAACCTGTTATTTTATCAGAATTAGAAGTACAGGATATTGATAGTTTAACTGATTGGAAGTTAGCTGAAATTAAGTATGAGCTAAGATTAAATAATAACGGATGTCTAGATTAATTTCAGTTTTTTTTATAGTAAATGCCAATCAAAAAATTGGAGTTGGACACTTAAAAAGGTGTATGCTTTTAGCAGATGAGTTTACTAAGTATAGCATACCAAGTACTTTTATGAGTTTTGAGCTGTCTAAAACTGCTCATAGTTTGCTAAAGGAAAAGAAGTATCCAACAGTGATCTATGAAGATATTAGTCAGTTCAAAGAAAATAGTATTCACCAACTTCCAAATAGAGATAGTTTAATTATTGTAGATACAGATGAAGCTTATTTATATACATTAGATTTTCAACAGTTAATACTGAATACAGCCAATAAGTTAATGTATATAAGTATTAAAAATGATGTGAAATATTATGCGCATTATTTTTTGAATCAAAATGTAATGGCTTTGTCTGAAGCATATGATACATCTACCTATACGATTAAATTGTTAGGCCCCTCATATTTTATTTTAGACGAAGCTTTTAAAGCAATTGTTCCCAATCAATTTGTAGAGCGAAAAAAGAAGAATTTATTGATTTCATTTGGTAGTTCAGATCCTCAGAAGAATACAATAAAAATAATTTCATTACTACATTTATTTCAACATTATTTTAATAAAATACGTATAGTAGTAGGAGGTCTAAACCCTGAGTTGGAGACCATACAGAATCATCCCTTTGTGATAGAGAATAAAGAATTGGTAGAAGTTTATTATAATACTAACGATATGTATGGCTTGATGAGAGATACAGATGTAGCTTTTACTTCAATGGGCTTAGCGTTTTGGGAGCTTACTTTACATAAAATACCATGTTTGGTGCTTTCAGGTTCGATAAGAGAGAAAAGTCAAATAGATTATTTTTGTGAACATAATTATTCCCATTTTATTGGTAACTTTGATGATGAGCTTTGGAAAGAACAATGGGGAAAAAACATTTTTCAATACTTTAATTCTCAAATTGAGTTAAACATTGATGAATTATATAAGAAAGTTAACGTAAATGGGAAAACCAAAGTAGTTGAAAGAATAATAGAAACGTATTAACTCTATAAGATTATGAATATTTTAATTACAGCCGCTGGAGGAGGGGGAACAAATGGGATTTTAAAATCATTTGATAGTAATCGTTATAATTTTATAGGAGTGAATTCGAATTTTTATAAGGCTGCAGCATCAACAGATACTGTTGCTGTATATCAGATAGCAAACGCTTCTAATGAGGAAAGGTATATTACTCAATTGAATCAAATTATTGATAAACATGCTATTGATTTTGTAATTCCCAACAGTGATATAGAAGTCGAAATTATTTCTAAGAATGAAGCTGCTTTAAAAGCTAGAACTTTTGTCCCCACTTATAATGAGATTTTGATCTCAAATGATAAGTTGAAAACGTATAAACATTGCATAAGTAATGGTATAAATGTCCCACATACAATTGAATTTGATTCTTTTGATAGTTTAAGAGAAAAGTTTGGAGTATTTAAGTCATTTCCGCTTTGGTGTAGGATTAAAGAGGGGGCTGGATCAAGACATACTTCGCCTATAAACTCTTTAGATGAAGCTGTTGATTTTATTCAAAATGCAATCAAAAAATCAGGGCTTAAGATTACTGACTTTACTATTTCTGACTTCTTACCAGGAGATGATTGTTTAATCAGTTCAATTTGGATAGAAGGTGAATTGAAGTTTATGGGAATGGGGCATAGAATGAAGTATGCTAAACAACCAGGTCAGTCTCCTCCTGTTCTAATCAAAAAAATGTATAGGGAAGACTTGTTTGCTTTTGCAAAAAAGGTAATAGCAACTTTGTCTGAAAAGCCAAATGGAATATACAATATCGATGTCAAATATGACGCGAATAATCAAATCGCGCTAACAGAGTTTAATTTAGGGAGGTTCTATTATAATATGCAAATGTTTAATCATTATGACACAGAACATTTTTTTAAATATTATATGGATGCTGTTGTGTTGAATAAAAGTTTACCAACTGTTATAGGCAAAAAGGAAGTTTATTTCTTGCGTGATCAAGATAATTATCCAGTAACACTAACAGAAGAAGAGTTGAAGTCTAAAGTTGTAATAATGGAGTGATGGGAAAAAAATGTTTTATTATCGCAGAATTATCTGCAAATCATAATAATGACTTTGAGTTAGCTAAAAAAACGGTAGATGCAATCAAGGAAACAGGTGCTGATGCAGTAAAGTTCCAAACTTATACCCCAGATTCAATGACTTTGAACCTTTCTGGGAAAGACTTTGAAGCTAATCCTAATGGAATTTGGGCTGGAAGGAGACTGTATGATTTATATAAAGAAGCAGCTATGCCTTATGAGTGGCAAAAAGATTTATCAGAATATGCGTTATCTATAGGTTTGCAATGGCTATCTTCCCCTTTTGATATTAAAGCTGTTGACTTCTTGGAAACTTTGAATTGCCCAATGTATAAAATAGCATCCTTTGAAATCCAAGATATTCCCTTGATAGAATATGCCGCTTCTAAAGGAAAACCAATGATAATTTCTACGGGAATAGCCCTAAAAGAGGACATTGAATTAGCAATAGATACTTGTCGTAGAGTAGGAAATAACGATATTACAATTTTGAAGTGTACAACGGCATATCCAGCTCCCTATGAGGAGGTTAATTTAAATACTATTCAGCTTTACCAATCAACATTTGATGTAGCGGTAGGGCTGTCGGATCATACCATGGGAAGTGTAGTGCCTTTAGGTGCAGTAGCTTTGGGAGCTAATGTAATTGAAAAACATTTTATTTTAGATCGAAGTATTGGTGGCCCTGATTCTAGTTTTTCAATGAATCCTGAGGAATTTAAATCTATGGTAGATGATGTTCGTAAGTTAGAAAAAGCATTGGGAGAAGAAACATTTGATTTAACAAAAAGTACAGTACAATCAAGAACTAGAGGTCGATCACTTTATATATCAAAAGATGTAAAGAAAGGGGATGTAATAACAGTTGAAAATATACAGTCAATTAGGCCTGCTTATGGTTTGCATCCTAAATACTATAGTGAAATAATAGGGAAGAAGTTCAAAGCAGATTTGAAGAAAGGAACACCATTGTCATTAGACTTATTTGAATAAGAAAGTTAGATGGGAGAAATACAAAAGCAAGGAATATCTAATTCTATTATAATCATGATAGGTGCCGTTATAGGTGCTTTCAATGTCATGTTTTTATTTCCTAGAATACTTCCCGAAGCTTATTTTGGTCTAACAAGAGTGTTGGTTGAATTAACCTATATTATTCTTCAGTTTGGTTTGGTGGGAGGAAATTCAGCTATTGTTCGTTTTTGGAGTAGAGTACCTGATGGTAATCAGTTATTTCGATATGTAGCCAAATATTCTCTTTTGTTTGCTGGAGTTGTCTTGATGGCTTTAATATTATTTAAAGGAGTAATAATAGGTGCCTATGTTGAAAAGTCTCCTTTAATTGTCGAGCATTATAATGGGGTGTATGTACTATTTCTTGCAGGGTTAATATTTGAGCTTTTTGCAGCAGCATCTACAGGAATGTTAAAAACACAAATGCCCATTTTTTTAAAAGAAGTGGCTATAAGAGTTTATGTAACTTTACTCATATTACTTTATTATTTTAAGTTCATACAAGAAGGTATTTTTATTGATCTATTTGTCTTGGGATATGTTCTAATTAGTATTGTTATTTTGTTTTTTGTCTTGACTCGTAAAAATGTATTGCGGAAATCAGATAATAGCGAGCTGCCCTCTCAAAGTAAAAAAGATGTTTTTAGGTTTAGAATAGCTAATTTTTTTAATGGTTTTTCTAGTGGAATAGTGAACCGATTGGATGTTATTATGATAGCCTCTTTGGTGAGTAGCAGTATTGTAACAAATGATGGGTTAACTTCAGTTGCGATTTATTCAATTGCTTTATATACCTCTACGCTAATCGAAATACCTTCTAGAGGAATGTTTGCTATATCTTCTCCAGTTATTTCTAAGTTTTGGGCTGAAGATAAGTTAGAAGAAATAACGAGTGTGTATAAAAAGTCTTCAATTAATTTATTTGCAATTGCCCTACTTTTATTTTCATTACTGAGTTTAAATGTAGACGGTTTGCTCTCTTTTTTAAAGGAAAGTTTTATCGCTGCTAAACCTGTGATTTTAATCCTTGGTTTTGCCAAGGTATTTAATATGTTACTTGGTGTAAATAATATCATATTATCTACGTCAAAACATTATTTGATAGGAACCTATACCATGGTTGGTTTAATAGCATTAACATTTTTATTAAATTATTGGTTAATACCTATCTATGGCATAAATGGCGCAGCTATTGGTTCATTGGTTAGTCTTGTTGTATACAATTTGGTCAGTTTGTTTTTTCTGTGGTTTAAATATAATATTCAGCCATTTGCATGGAATACTTTAAAGATCTTGCTAATAGCCATCTTGGCTTACTATGTTACGAGTTTTATTAGGATAGACAATGTTTATATTTCTATTATAGTTAAAACAACTGCTTTCTCTATCCTCTATTTATTCCCTATGTATCTTTTTAATATTTCGGAATATATCAATGGAATCGTTGATAAAACCTTAGCTAGGGTGTTCAAAAAAGGTTAATTGATTCCTTTTCTATAAGTTTGAAGACACCTTTCGCGGGCAAACTTATGGTCGACCATTGGTTTAGGATAAGTTAATTCATTAAAATCTTTTACCCAAGTTTTGATATAGGTTAAGTCTTTGTCAAACTTCTTAATTTGTTCGGTAGGGTTAAAAATCCTAAAATATGGCGCAGCATCACACCCTGTACCTGCAGACCATTGCCAGTTACCATTGTTTGCTGCAAGGTCATAGTCCAGTAGTTTTTTAGCAAAATATGCTTCACCCCATTTCCAATCAATGAGTAAATGCTTACATAAAAATCCAGCAACTATCATTCTCACTCTATTGTGCATATATCCCGTCTGATTTAGCTGGCGCATGCCAGCATCAACGATTGGATATCCTGTTTCTCCTTTACACCATTTTTCAAAATCGTCTTTGTTATTTCGCCATTCAATTCCGTTGTATTTGGATTTGAAGTTGTTAGCTTGTACTTGAGGGAAATGAGCAAGAATCTGGGTGAAAAATTCACGCCATATAAGTTCACTCAAGAAAACTTCACTTTCTTGTGGAAGTTGCTTGATAACTTGTCTAATACTAATTGTTCCAAATCGAAGATGAGGACTTAAATAACTAGTGTTATCTATAGAGGGGAAATCTCTAGTCTGCGCGTAATTTTCAATACTTTCTAATGTATATGGTTTAACCTTTATTTGGCTTGTGGTAAAGCCTAGCTCTTCTATGGAGGGGATAATATAATTACTTTGATTAAGTGTTTTAAAGTTGCTTTTTAAAGGTGTCGAATTTTGATTTTTAAATGCAGCTAGCCATTTGTTTTTATAGGGGGTGTAAACTGTGTATGGAGATAGGTCAGCCTTAAGAATCTCGTTCTTTTCAAAAATAACATGATCCTTATAGGTTTGGTGTTTAACCCCAGATTTGTTGAGTAAATCAACTATCTTTTGATCCCTTTCTGTGGCATATGGTTCGTAATCTCTATTAAAGTGAACACTTTGAATGGAATAGTCATTTAGTAGTTGTTTCCAAACCTCTTGAACATTACCTCTGATACAGTATACTGAAGAATTGTATGCCTTTAGCTGCTTGTCAAGCTCCAGCAAAGACTGGTGAATAAAAGTAACTCGTGCATCGTCTAAGGGGAGTTCATTAAGGATAGCGTCATCAAAAATAAAAAGTAATTGGACGTTGTTATAGCTTTTTAAGGCATGATGTAACGCAGTATTATCTTCTAGTCTTAAATCTCTTCTAATCCAAACAATATTAATCATGAAATCAAGGTATAAAAAAACGCTCTTACTTAAATTAGTAAGAGCGTTTTTTATCATTTCTTAACAGAAATGTTATTCTTTAATTTCAAAATCATCCATGAACTTTGTGGTAAAATCACCTTCGTTGAATTTTTTGTCTTCCATTAATTGTTGGTGGAAAGGAATTGTAGTGTGAATCCCTTCAATAATATACTCATCTAAAGCTCTTTTCATCTTTGTAATTGCTTCTTCTCTTGTTTGAGCGACAGTAATTAACTTTGATATCATAGAATCGTAGAATGGAGGTATAGAATAACCTGCATAAACGTGAGTGTCAATTCTAATTCCGTGCCCTCCTGGAGTATGATAATGATTAATCTTACCTGGCGATGGCATGAAGTTTTTAAATGGATTCTCTGCGTTAATTCTACATTGAATAGAGTGACCAACTGGGAAGTAATCTTTTCCACTGATTTTCTCACCAGCAGCAATTTTAATTTGTTCTTTAATCAAATCAAAATTGATGACCTCTTCTGTAATAGTATGCTCAACTTGAATACGTGTATTCATTTCCATAAAGTAGAAGTTTCTGTGTTTATCAACTAAGAACTCTACTGTACCAACACCTTCATAGTTTACAGCTAAAGCAGCTTTTTTAGCAGCTTCTCCCATTTTAGCTCTTAATTCATCTGTCATAAATGGAGAAGGAACTTCTTCAACTAGTTTTTGGTGTCTTCTTTGGATAGAACAATCTCTTTCAGACATGTGGCAAGCATTTCCGTATTGGTCAGCAGCAATTTGAATTTCAATATGTCTTGGTTCTTCAACGAATTTCTCCATATACATACCGTCATTTCCAAAAGCTGCAGCAGACTCCTGTCTCGCAGAATGCCAATTAACTTCTAATTCATCATCATTCCAGCAAACACGCATCCCTTTACCACCACCACCAGCGGTAGCCTTTATCATAACTGGGTAACCTACCTTTGCGGCAGTTTTGATTGCGTCATCTAAATCTTTTAATAAACCTTTAGAACCTGGAACTGTAGGAACCTTAGCTTTTATCATTGTAGCTTTGGCAGAGGCTTTATCTCCCATACCTTCTATTTGTTCAGGAAGAGCTCCAATAAATTTGATATTGTGTTCCTGACAAACTCTAGAAAAGTTAGCATTTTCAGATAAGAAACCATAACCAGGGTGGATAGCGTCTGCATTTGTAATTTCTGCAGCAGCAATAATGTTAGGAATCTTTAAATATGAATCAGTACTTGATGCTGGTCCAACACAAACAGCCTCATCAGCAAACCTTACATGTAAACTATCTTTATCTGCAGTTGAATATACAGCTACTGTTTTTATTCCCATTTCTTTACATGTTCTTATAACACGCAAAGCAATCTCGCCTCTATTGGCAATTAATATCTTTTTAAACATATATAAACTGTTTTATACTAGAAGATTAAATCCTAGTATTTATTAATCAATAATAAGATTGTTTTATAGCAAATGCTATTATACCTTATGAAGGATCAACTAAAAATAATGGTTGGTCAAACTCAACTGGTGTAGCATCGTCAACTAAAACTTTAACAATTTTACCTGATACTTCAGATTCAATTTCATTAAATAATTTCATTGCTTCAATAATACAAATTGGGTCTCCTTCTTTTACTGTGTCTCCAACAGAAACAAACGCTGGTTTGTCTGGTGCTGATGAACGGTAGAATGTTCCAATCATTTGAGATTTAACAGTTATATAGTTAGCCTCATCATCTTTAGCAGGCGCAGCAGCTGACTCTTTTACTTCAACAGTTGCACTTACAGCAGGCGCAGCAACTGGTGCAGGCGCAGCTTGTACAGCTTGAGGCATAGCCACTGGTACTTGCTGTTGGATAATCTGAGGTTCTTCTTTAATGTTTGATTTCTTTTTAGCTAAATAATCAGATTTGATTAAGATTTTGAAGTCTTTTTGCTCGATTTCTACTTCATTTACTCCAGCACGAGCTACAAACTTGATTAATTCTTGAATTTCACTTAGTTTCATGTGTGTTAATTTTTAATTTTTCAATTCTTTTATGAATCGATACTTTTAATCAATATTCATTCTAGTGTAGCTAAGTTAATAATTTCTTAATTACACACTATTTTATTCTTAATTAAATGAGTTGGTTTTTGATAAATTATGGTTTTTAGTCGATAGCCCACTTTAAGTAGATTGCTCCCCATGTGAAACCTCCGCCAAAGGCAGCTAAAACAATATTGTCTCCTTTCTTTAACTTGTCTTCCCATTCCCACAAACATAGTGGAATTGTTCCAGAGGTAGTATTCCCATATTTTTCGATGTTAATCATTACTTTCTCCTTTGAAAGCCCCATCCTTCTTGCTGTTGCATCGATTATTCTAAGGTTTGCTTGATGAGGAACAAGCCAGTTAACATCATCCGATGAAAGGTTGTTTTTCTGCATGATTTCAGCACTTACATCAGCCATATTTGTTACCGCAAATTTAAATACAGTCTGTCCTTCTTGGTGAACATACATTGCTGGAGTTTCAACATTTTCTTTGGTAATCGGTTCTAATGATCCTCCTGCTTGTTGTATTAAATATTTTCTACCCGAACCATCAGCTTTAAGTATTGAGTCTTGTATTCCTAAACCTTCCTCATTAGGCTCTAATAAAACACCTCCAGCACCATCACCAAAGATAATACAAGTTGCTCTATCATTATAATCTAAGATACTAGACATGATATCTCCACCAATAACAATAACCTTTTTGGCCGAACCATTTTCAATAAATTGTTGCCCAGTTGTTAAAGTGTATAGAAAACCAGAACAAGCAGCGCTTAGGTCAAATCCCCATGCGTTTTTTGCTCCAACTTTATCACAAA
>JAUHZI010000201.1 GCA_030426105.1 Bacteroidia bacterium
TTCTATGATATTAATTCTTTTTACATCAATAGTATCAAATTGTGTATTCTCTTTATTTTTAAAGGCTACAGTAGTTAAAACTCCTATTAATGCTGTTATACTTACTGCAAATGTTCTTAAAAAAATAAGTTCTCTTTTTGTGTTCATCATGGTATGTTTTTATTATTAGATGCCTCAAAAGTATTTTGGACTCATGTTTTTAAAAACATTTTTTTTATAAACTCAGGAAAATAAATAATAAACTAAGGAATATTAGCAATAAAAAAACCACCGATTAAAAATCGGTGGTTTACACTATGTATTAAGGTTAGTTATTTCTTAGTACATGTTTTGTAATGCTGTAATGTCGTTACCATTAAACTCTCCGTCTTCGTTAGAGCTAAAGCACGCTAACATAACTGAAGTTGAATCGTATCCTGTTGGTGTACCAGACACATGGTTAGCTCCTACACCAGCAGTTCCTTCGTTAGTGTTTTGTCCACAACTTTGACGGCTAAACCAATCTGTATGTCTAAATCCAACTGAGTGTCCAATTTCATGTGTAATTACATGCTCAACAACATTCGTATCGTAGTTGTTCAAACCATATATTTGTACAAACTTGTAAGGTAAACCATTGCTTGGAAAACCTGCACTACCACCTGCTCCAGATTGAGTTGGATTATGGTATACTACCATATCTTTGTTACTGTAGTTGGTTCCAAAACTTAATGTAAAGCTAATAGATACACCACTTAAACGGTTGTAATTGTCTACCGCCCATTGTAATGCTGTTTGCTCTTTACTAGAAAGACCATATCCACCACCACCTGTGTATCCTACGATAGAAATATTTCTACCCTGAGATACCAAATTGTTGGTAGAGTATTGACGAGCAGATTGATCTTTAGCTTTAGCCATAGCGAACAACTGATCTTCTGTCATTACTACATCTTCCTCTAAAAATAAACGTACTTCTGAAGTTCCATCAGGGAAGTAAAAATTGTCATAACGAATATGATCTACATTTAGCTCTAATTTGGCTACTGCATCAACTACCTCTTGAGGTATTGGTTTAAGTCCTGGGTTGTCGCCAGATTGCTCTATAGCTTCAGGGTTTTTAATTTGTTCGTTTTCACTTGAACATGAGGTGAAGAATACACCTGCAGACAAGCCCATAATTAGGGCTAACTTTGCTTTTCTCATAATATGAAGGGTTTTTTAATTCGCTGTAAATCTACACTTTAGATTCATGTTTTTAAAACAAAACTAAAAAAAACGTTAAAAAAAAGAATATTTAAACAGAAAAATCATAAAATATTAAATATTAAACAGTACACAATAATTTTAAACAACTAACAAACAGACTACCAAACACTTATAAACAGAACTTCCTTTAACCATGGTGGTTAAAGGAAGTTTACATAATTATTTATAGTTTTTACTACCTATATAATGGTGCTTTGCCCCATATGTATGTTTTGGAAATTCATATCACTATCTTCTTGATTATAGATATAGTCTGCTATAAAATCTCCTACTTTAGAAGTTGAAAATGGGTTTTCTGAATTAATATCTTCTGTAGTAATACCCAGTTCTAATGATTTTTGAACAGCACTCTCTACTGTATCTGCCTCTGTATGTAATTCTAAATGTCTTAACAATAACGCAGATGATAGTATAGATGCCAATGGGTTAGCGATGTCTTTTCCTTTTGCTTGTGGAAAAGATCCGTGAATAGGTTCAAATAACGCATTTTCTTTTCCTACTGAAGCGGAAGCTAACAAACCTATAGAACCTCCTATAACACTTGCTTCGTCAGAAAGAATGTCTCCAAAAAGGTTTTCGGTTAAAATAACATCAAAATCTTTTGGGTTTAAAATTAACTTCATCGCTGCATTATCAACAAATAAATAGTCTACTTCAACGTCAGGATATTGAGTTGCTAAATCTCCAACAGTTTTACGCCACAGCCTTGAGGTTTCTAATACATTGGCTTTATCTACCAACGTTAGTTTTTTACGTCTTTTTTGAGCTGCTTGAAAAGCTAAATGTGCCATTCGCTCTATTTCTTCTACAGTATAAGAACAACCATCAAAAGCATGCTTTCCATCATCACTCAGTTCTTTAATACCAAAATAGATTCCTCCTGTTAGCTCTCTATAAATAACAATATCTGTTCCTTCAATTCTATCTTTCTTTAAAGGTGACTTATGAATTAACGTGTCATACGCTTTTACAGGACGTACATTACAAAATAGTCCTAATTCTTTTCTTAAACGTAGTAATCCTTGCTCTGGACGTACTTTTGCTGTAGGATCATTATCATATTTTGGATCTCCAATGGCTCCAAATAAAATAGCATCACTCTTTTTACACAACTCAATGGTTTCATCAGGCAATGGATTTCCTGTTTTATCAATAGCACAGGCTCCCATTAATGTTTCTTTAAATAAGAATGTGTGATCAAACACATTACCAACAGCTCTAAGCACTTTTTTTGCTTGCTCTGTTACTTCTGGTCCTATTCCATCTCCTGGTATTACCGCTATATTGTACTTCATCTTTTTACTTTTTATATCATTGTTGCTTCAAAAGCTGTTATTGTATCTTTTTTACTGATTAAAAAATCTATATCGTCATAACCATTTATCATACATAGTTTTTTGTACGGGTTTATTTCAAAATCTACATTACCTATGGGGGTTTTTAGTTTTTGATTTTCTAAGTCAACTATAATAGTTGTGTCTGGTAATTCAGTTACTTTTTTTAACAGTTTTGCTAAATATTCTTTGGGTACTTGTACTGGTAATATTCCGTTATTAAGCGCATTTCCTTTAAAAATATCAGCAAAAAAACTACTGATAACTACTTTAAATCCGTAGCCTGCTAATGCCCATGCAGCATGTTCCCTACTTGAGCCACATCCGAAATTATCTCCTGCTATTAAAATGCTTCCTGTATAATTTGTATTGTTTAAAACAAAGTCTTCATTTAAACTACCATTTTTATTGTAGCGCCAATCTCTAAACACATTGTCTCCAAATCCTTCTTTATTGGTTGATTTTAAAAATCGTGCGGGTATAATTTGATCGGTATCTATGTTCTCCGTCGGTAATGGTATGGCCGTATCTATTAGTTTAACAAATTTCTCCATTAGTTTAATTGTTTTGTAAAGTCAGTTATTTTTCCTTCTACTGCTGTTGCAGCAGCCATTAACGGACTTGCTAAAATGGTTCTTGCTCCTTGTCCTTGACGTCCTTCAAAGTTTCTATTTGAAGTTGATACACAGTATTCTCCTTCTGGTATTTTATCGTCATTCATTGCTAAACATGCTGAGCAACCTGGTTGTCGTAACTGAAATCCTGCTGCTTCAAAAACTTCTTGTAAACCTTCTCGTTTTATTTGTTTTGCTACTTGTTGTGATCCTGGTACTAACCACGCATTTACATTCGCTGCTTTCTGCTTTCCTTTTATATAGTTTGCTGCTACTCTAAAATCTTCTATCCTAGAGTTTGTACAACTTCCTATAAATACATAATTAACAGGTGTATTAATTAATGATGTTCCCTTTTTAAAGTTCATATACTGTAACGACTTTTCAAAGGAAGCATCATTAAATTGGGGAATGTTTTCTGAAATTTTTATACCCATTCCTGGGTTAGTTCCGTAAGTAAGCATTGGTTCTATGTCTTCTGCCTTAAAAGTGTATTCTTTATCAAATTTTGCACTTTTATCAGTCTTTAATGTTTTCCAATAAGCTACTTTGTTATCAAACTCGTCTCCTTTTGGTGCAAACTCACGTTCTTTAATATATTCAAAAGTGGGTTTATCAGGAGCAATCATACCTCCTCTTGCTCCCATTTCGATACTCATATTACACACGGTCATACGACCCTCCATAGACATTTCTTCAAATACATTTCCTGCATATTCACAAAAATAACCTGTACCTGAATTTGTTCCTAATTGCGCTATAATATATAAGATTACATCTTTGGGTAATACTCCATTTTTAAGTTTACCTTTTACAGTTACACGCATGCTCTTAGGTTTTTCTAACAATAAGCATTGACTTGCAAATACTTGTGCTACTTGACTTGTCCCTATACCAAAAGCAATAGTACCAAAAGCACCGTGCGTTGATGTATGACTATCTCCACAAACCATAGTCATTCCTGGTTGTGTTATCCCTAATTCGGGAGCCATTACATGTACAATCCCATTATATCGATGTCCTAAACCATATAGAGTAATATCGTTTTCTTTACAGTTTTGTGTTAACTGCTCTAGTTGTTGCCTTGATAATTCATCTTTTATTGGTAAATGTTGATTTACGGTTGGTGTATTATGATCGGCTGTTGCTACTGTTTTGTCTGGTCGTGCAATTGGAATATTACGCTCTTTTAACTCGTTAAAAGCTTGCGGACTGGTTACTTCATGAATTAAGTGTTTGTCTATGTATAATATTTGTGGTCCGTCTTTTACAGTATCCACTACATGCGCATCCCATACTTTATCAAATAATGTCTTTCCCATTAAGCTATGGCTATTTTTGAAATTTTATTTACTTGTTTCATAATCTGATGAATGTCTTCGTCGATTACTTCTTTTTGTCTATCAGCAAACTGTAAGAACGTTTTATAAGCTGTATCTAACTGAATTTTGGTTAGCTCATATCCTATCTTTTTTGCGCGATATGCTAAGGCTGCTCTTCCGCTTCTTGCGGTTAATACGATAGCACTTTCTGTGACTCCTACATCTGCTGGATCTATAATTTCATACGTTTCACGATTCTTGATAACTCCATCTTGATGAATTCCTGAGCTATGTGCAAAGGCATTTGCTCCTACAATGGCTTTGTTAGGTTGTACAGGCATTCCCATGCGTTCACGAACCATCATACTTGTATCGTATAGTAATTTGGTGTTAATATCTGTTTGAAGATTTAAATATGGATGCTGTTTTAAA
>JAUHZI010000032.1 GCA_030426105.1 Bacteroidia bacterium
GTATAGGAACGAACATTTATGCGACAGGTGATGGTGTGGTGACTAGGGCTGACAGTGAGATGAGTGGGTATGGAAAATTAGTAATTATTGATCATGGTTTTGGTTACGAAACAAGATATGCGCATTGCCATAAGTACAAAGTGAAAGTAGGACAAAAAGTGAAAAAAGGTGATGTAATAGCATTGTTAGGAAATACAGGAGTTTCTACAGGTCCTCATGTTCATTATGAAGTGAGAAAGAATGGAGAGCCAGTTGACCCTGTTCACTATTTCTTTAACGACTTAACACCTGAAGAGTATGAAAAAGTAATTGAAATTGCTTCTAGACCTACTTCTTCAATGTAAGTCTAAGGGTAGGAACCAAAGTTTAGTTCACTACATTTTGAAGTGTTAGAAGGATTAACTACTTTTATCCTTAGAATTAGAATACAAATGCCTTATAAACCCAAAGAAATAACAAAAGTCTATTACTCTATAGGAGAAGTAGCCAAAATGTTTGATGTGAACACATCATTGATTCGTTTTTGGGAAAAGGAGTTTGATGTAATTAAACCACAGAAAAATAAAAAAGGAAACCGTTTATTTACTAAGGCAGATGTAGAGAATTTCCATTTAATTTATCACCTAGTTAAAGAACGTGGGTTCAAGTTACAAGGGGCAAAAGATAAATTAAAAGCGAATAAGGCAGAAACAATCCAAGAGCATGAAATCGTTAAACGATTACAACATGTTAAAAATACACTGTTGCAACTAAAAGAAGAACTGTAAAAGGGAGGCTTTAAGACATTTTGTCAGAGAAAAAAGAAAGGAACGATATTCGCAATAAAAAATCACATGAAAACAGTTTATCTAACCAGAAGAGAGCGTTTTAATGCAGCCCATCAAATGTGGAATTTCAACTGGACCGAAGAAAAAAACATAGAAGTTTTTGGGAAATGTGCTAATAAAAATTGGCATGGACATAATTATGAATTGTTTGTTACAGTTAAAGGTGAACCAGATTTAGAGACTGGGTATTGTCTTGATTTAAAAGAAATGAGTAGAGTAATTAATGAACGTGTGATTGATTACCTAGACCATAAAAACATCAATTTAGAAGTTCCTTTTATGAAGGGAAAATTGGCAAGTACTGAAAACTTAACAATAGCGATTTGGGAAGAACTAGAAGAAGCAATTCAAGAATTGGGAGCTACATTGCACAAGGTAAGATTAACTGAAACAGAAAATAACTCTGTAGAATATTTTGGTGAAGAATAAAAATTAAAAAATTGAATTATGTTACATAATAATTTTGAACAAAAAGAAGAGTCTGAAGGTGTTTTTTCAGAAATGATTAGTGACCACGTTGGAGAAAGAAGTGTGGCGTCAAGTTTTGTGTCTAATGTTTTTGCGATGATGACATTAGCATTAGCCATATCAGGGGTGTCAGCATATTGGTTAATAGCATCTGAGTTTTATTTGAATATTGGATCAATAGGAATAATGATTATTCAGTTTGCTCCATTAGGTTTGGTGCTGTTGATGGGATTTGGTTATAAAAAGTTATCATCGTTAGCTTTAACAGGTGTATTTGTGATATACTCAGTATTAATGGGCTTAAGTATTGGTATGATACTCTTGATGTATACTGCATCAACAGTTTATATGACGTTTGGAATTACAGCTGCTACATTTTTAGCAATGGCATTATTAGGTTATACAACGAAGAGTGATTTGACGAAGTTTGGGAGCTTATTATTTATGGCCTTGTTTGGAATAATCATAGCCATGATTGTCAATTGGTTTTTACAAAGTGGAGTATTAGATTATATCATTAGTATAGTGGGTGTGTTAGTTTTTACAGGGCTTACTGCTTATGATGTTCAGAAAATAAAGAAGCTAAGTTATCAAGTGCAAGATGGGGCTGAAGATACGAAGAAGATGGTTGTAATGGGGGCACTAAATCTATATTTGGATTTTGTAAACTTGTTCCTATTCTTGTTACGTATTTTTGGAGGGAGAGATTAAAATACCGAACGATAATAATATTGACATTAACAAAATAAAAAAGCATCTTATTCAAACAGATGCTTTTTTGTTTTATTTTTGCCGAGCATAAAATTAACAAGGGAGTAATCTTCCTGTATATAATTGAAAAATAAAAAAAGATGAAAGCATACGTTTTTCCAGGTCAAGGAGCTCAGTTTGTAGGGATGGGAAAAGACCTTTACGAAGCTTCTGCTGAAGCAAAAGAATTATTCGAAAAAGCTAATGATATTCTAGGGTTTAGAATTACAGATGTCATGTTTGATGGAACTCCAGAAGAATTAAAAGAAACGAAAGTAACGCAACCAGCAATATTTTTACATTCTGTTATTTTATCAAAAGTTTTAGGAGATGACTTCAAGCCTGAGATGGTTGCTGGACATTCTTTAGGGGAGTTGTCAGCATTAGTAGCAAATGGTGTTTTAGACTTTGAAGACGGTTTAAAACTAGTTTCAAAGAGAGCGTTAGCAATGCAGAAAGCCTGTGAACTACAAAAATCAACAATGGCAGCTATTTTAGGATTGGATGATGAAGTTGTAGAGGATATTTGTGAAAAAGTTGAAGGTGTTGTTGTAGCAGCAAACTATAACTGCCCTGGACAATTGGTTATTTCAGGATCTTTCGAGGCAGTAAATGAAGCTTGCGAAATCGCAAAAGAAAAAGGTGCAAGAAGAGCATTGTTATTACCAGTAGGAGGAGCTTTTCATTCTCCATTAATGGAGCCTGCTAGAGAAGAATTAGCAGCAGCAATAGAAAATACAAGGTTTAACAATCCAAGTTGTCCTGTATATCAAAATGTGGCAGCTAGTGCAGTCTTAAACCCAGAAGAAATAAAAGAAAACTTAATTGCTCAATTAACAGCTCCTGTAAAATGGACGCAGACAATGCAACAAATGATTGCTGATGGAGCAGAATCAGTTACAGAGGTAGGCCCAGGTAAAGTATTACAAGGCTTATTCAAAAAGGTAGATAGAAAATTCCCAACGGCAAGCGCTTCTATTGAGGCTTAATAGAATATAATTATGTCAACTCATAAAGAAGTAAAAAGAGTAACTACCCATACATTATTAGAAATGAAACAACATGGAGAAAAAATCTCTATGTTAACTGCTTATGATTATTCTATGGCGACCATAGTTGATCAAGCAGGAATGGATGTTATTTTAGTTGGAGATTCAGCATCAAATGTGATGGCTGGTCACGAAACTACATTGCCAATTACATTGGATCAAATGATTTATCATGCATCCTCTGTAATAAGAGCTGTGAAACGATCGTTGGTTGTAGTTGATTTACCATTTGGTACATACCAAGGAGATTCTAAAGAGGCTTTACGTTCTGCAATTCGAATTATGAAAGAATCAGAAGCACACTCTGTTAAACTAGAAGGTGGCCGTGAAGTCTTGGAGTCTGTTAATAGAATTCTATCTGCTGGTATTCCAGTAATGGGGCATTTAGGACTAACTCCACAATCCATCTATAAATTTGGAACATATACAGTAAGAGCAAAAGAAGAAGAAGAAGCTAAGCGTTTAATGGAAGACGCTAAGTTATTAGAAGAAGCAGGATGTTTTGCTATTGTTGTGGAGAAAGTTCCTGCTAGATTAGCAGAGAAAGTCGCTAAAAGTGTAAATATCCCTGTAATCGGAATTGGAGCAGGAGCAGGAGTCGATGGCCAGGTTTTAGTCATGCATGATATGCTGGGGATTAACAAAGAGTTCTCTCCACGTTTCTTAAGAAGGTATCATAATTTATATGATGAGATAAAAGGTTCGTTTGAACGTTATATTGAAGACGTTAAGAACGTTGATTTTCCAAATGAATCAGAACAGTATTAAAGGATTGATGTTATGAGCTTAGAAGTACTATATGAAGATAATCACCTAATTGCAGTGAGCAAAAAAGCAGGTGATATTGTGCAGGGAGATAAAACCGAAGATGAGCCTTTGGTAGATATGGTAAAAGCTTATGTCAAGAAGAAGTATAATAAGCCAGGTGATGTTTATTTAGGAATCATTCACCGTTTAGATCGTCCAGTGGGTGGAGTAGTTGTTTTCGCAAGAACTAGCAAAGCCCTTTCTAGGATGAATAAGCTTTTTCAGGAGCGTAAAATACAAAAAACATATTGGGCAGTAGTAGAACAATTACCTAAACAAAATGAAGAAGTATTGGTTCATTACCTTAAGAAGAATCAAGAAAAGAATCGTTCTAGAGCATATGATAACGAAGTTCGAGGTAGCAAGCGAAGTGAGTTGAACTACCGTTTAGCAGGAAGAAGCAAGAATTATTTTTATGTTGAGGTTGAACCTAAAACTGGGCGTCATCATCAAATTAGAGTGCAATTAAGTCATATTGGATGTCCGATTAAGGGAGATGTGAAATATGGCGCAAACAGAACTAATAGAGATGGTTCTATTCATTTATTGGCACGTTCGTTAGAATTTGTACACCCAGTGAGTAAAGAAACACTTATTATTCGTGCTAATCCCCCTAAAAAAGATCCACTTTGGGCTGAGTTTTATGAGTTAGAAAAAAATAATGTTAGAGCATGAAAAAAGCCTTAAAATATTTGGGGATAATCTTATTGTTAGGAGTATTATATGGAAGTTATTATCTGTATGTAAGATTACCAATTATTAATGGTTATGCATCTAAGAACTTATGTTCTTGTGTTTTTGTTTCAGGGAGAACAGTTGAAGATGCTGAAAAAAATGAGTTAAACTTTTCATTTATTAAGCTTACTACTAATGCTGTAGATACTGTTGCAAAAACCGTAACATCTTCTTTTTATGGATTTAGGCCTCGTACAGCACACTATAACGAGAAAGTAGGATGTGCACTAGTTAATCTAGAGGAAAATATTACCGATTTTAAGGATATCGATTTTAAGAAAGAATTGGTTTATTATCAAAAAGACACGCTATTAAAGGTTAATATTCAAACTGAGAATAAGGCGTTGATTGAAGCAAGTAATCATCATTTCACTGAGATAGAAGGTAGTCCCAGAAAGAATACGACAGCATTATTGGTTGTTCATAATAATCAATTGATTTTGGAACGTTATGCCAAAGGATTTACAAAAGAAAACCGTTTTTTGGGCTGGTCAATGGCGAAGAGTATTATGAGCACTTTGATTGGTGTTTTAGTGAAAGAGAAAGGTGTTGATATTGAAAAGCCTTTGATCATGCCTGAATGGGAAAATGATGAAAGAAAACACATTACTTTAAATAATGTGTTGCAGATGTCAACAGGAATAGAATGGGTAGAAGATTATGGCTCTATCTCAGATGTAACCAAGATGCTTTATACGCAAGATGATATTTATGATGTTGCAACTTCTAATGATTTGGAATATCCTGTGGGAACTTTTTATGAGTATTCTTCGGGGTCTTCAAATATATTATCAGGTCAAATTAAAGCGCATTTTGAGAATAAGCAAGATTATTGGTTGTTTCCTTATCGTTCATTGTTTGCCAAAATTGGGATGGAAAGTATGTTGTTAGAAACTGATCCAAAAGGTCTTTTTGTAGGGTCTTCTTATGCTTGGGCTACAGCTAGAGATTGGTGCAGGTATGGGATGCTTTATGAACAAGATGGAATATGGAATGGGAATCAAATTTTGCCTCAGGATTGGACTCAGTATACCGCTACACCAGCTACTAATTCGGTAGGGAAATATGGGGCTCAGTTTTGGTTGCATACTAAAGAAGAATTTCCTGACGTTCCTTCAGATATGTATTTTGCAGATGGATACCAAGGACAACGTGTGTTTATTATCCCGTCAAAGAATTTGGTTGTCGTAAGATTTGGATTATCAAGTGATGGACCAGTAGATTTTAATCAGCTATTAAAAGAAATAATCGCAGGAATAGAATAGATTCTGTCTAGCTTATAGAACGAATTAATTCTTTAAATTCACTCAATACAAGAGCGGTAGCACCCCAAACAGTTTGATTGTTTAGTTCAAAATATGGAGCATTAATATATAATTTTTCTTTACCGTGTTTACTCATCGGAATTTTCTTTGTTTTAACATTTTGCTCATTTAAAAGATCACTTAGTGAGACATCAAAGACAAAATCCACTTCTCTTTGGTCGGGAGTATAGGTTGGAGGTGTATCTATGAAGCCAATAAATGGAGTGATTAAAAAATTACTAGGGGGAATATAAACTTGAGTAAGTTCACCTAAAATATTAATTTCATTTTTAGGAATACCGATTTCTTCTTCGGTTTCTCTAATAGCAGCTTCCTTAACTGTTTCATGCATTTCTAATTTTCCGCCAGGAAAAGAAACTTGCCCACCATGGGTCCCATTATAATCAGGTCGTTTAATCAGTGTAAAGTTTACGTTTTGATTATGATGGTGAAGCAACAACAATACAGAAGCTATTCTGGGCTCAATTTCAGACTGTAAAATAGTTTGAGCATTTTTCCTTTTATAAGGCGCCATTTTTAAATGTGCTTCTTCTCCTGGAAGTGTGTTTCCTAACGAATGATATAAATTGTTTAAGAAGTCTTGAAAATTATCCATTTAAAACAAATGTAATTAGTTGAATAATAGTAGTTTTTGACAAAAATACGAATAAATATGTATATATTTGTCAGCTATAATATAGACTTCGCCCCAGTTTATAGGTTGTTTAAATAATAGATTAAAAGAAAAAATGAAAACTGTCGTTTTGAGTTTATTACTTTTTACTTCTTTTTTAGGAGATGTAGAAGATAATGAAAAACAGCTTTATAAAAAGGCTACTGCCGCTTTTGAAAAGGGAAATTATGAGGAAGCAATTCTGAAATATGAAGAATTGACTGCTATGGATAATACCAATAGTGAATATCATTTTCTTACAGGACTTTCTTATTATAAATCAAGAAAGGATTTGGGCAAGGCCGTAGATTATTTTAACAGTACAATCGAAACGTTTGATGGAGATACAATAGCTGAGACATATTACTACTTAGGTCGTTCGTATAGAGAACAAGGAGAATTTACTAAAGCTAAGGTTGCTTTTGAAACGTTTGAACATTTCTTAAAAGATAATGATGAAGGAAATGCTCTTCGTACCGAGATAGAGGTAGAATATCAATGGGTTGAAAACGCCATAGCACACGAAGAACGATTAAAAAATGGTTTACGTGTGGAAGATATGAGCAGTGACTTGAATAGTGTTTATGGAGATTATGCTCCAGTTTATGTTGAAGAACTTGATTTGTTAGCTTTTACATCAAGAAGACCAGGTGTCTCTAATGAATTAGCTTTTGATAATAAATATTATGAAGATATTTATTTCTGTAAAAGAAGAGATAGTAACTGGGTGCTGTTATCAGAAGAAGAGCATGATTTTATTTTTGATATAGAAAATACTGAAGGGCACGACTCTTATATTGCGTATGAAAGTCAGAAAGATCTGTATGTTTATAGAGAAAATAAGATTTTTCAACAACGTTATGAAAATGGAGCTTGGACAACTTTAAGTGAATTTGAACTGGTAAATGACGGTTCTAAACATACACCAAGTGTTTCTTTTTCACCTGATGGAAAAACGCTTTATTTTGCTCATAAAGAAACCACTGGAAAAGGAGGGAAGGATATTTATGTAGCAACAAAAGATGAAAACAATGAGTGGTCAAAGCCTAAAAACTTAGGAGTAGCCAATACACGTTTTGATGAAGATGGACCATTTGTTTCTAGAGATGGAAAAACATTGTATTTTTCATCTAAAGGTCATAACAGTATGGGAGGGTTTGATTTCTTTAAACTGAATTTAACGGATGAAAAAGCTGAGCCAGTTAGAATGCCTGAACCATATAATTCATTAGCCGATGATATCTTTATTGATATTAGTAATGATGAGCGCCATGGTTTTATTTCGTCTAATAGAAATGGGTCTATAGGAGATATGGATATTTTCGAGATTTTTTATAAACCTTATCAAACTAAATTTGAAGGATTGGCTGTTTATGAGAATGATCAAAAACCAGCTTCAGCAGAAATTATAATCATTGATAAGGCCACAAATAAAGAGGTTACTAGAGTTACTCCTGATCCTCAAACTGGGAAGTATAATGTCGTTTTAGAAAACAGTAAAACGTATGTGTTTAATGTCAATGGATCGGAAGATCATCAAGCGTTTTCAAACGAATTAAAGGTTCCTGAGCAAGAAAGAGATATCAATTCAATTCAACTGATAGAGTTGAAGAAATTAATGAATAATGAGGGGCAACACAATGCTAATGTTTTAGCGATTACTTCTGATTTTGATAACAATGCAAGTACAATCTCTTTAGAGAATCAACCTGAGTTTAAAGCGGAAAATGAGTTGGTAAATGTGATTTTAGATACAATTCCAATTGAAGTGTTTAAAATGGCTGATGCTAACTTTGAGCGTTTCTATGGTTATAACCAAAATGAAATAACAAATGAAGCTCGTTTTAATGACTTCTTGGTAAACTTAGAAAAAGCGGTTAAACAAGAAGGGAGAATTGAGGTTCAAATAGAAGCTAGTGCTTCGAAAGTTCCAACTCGTACATATAGAACGAATACGAGACTAGCGAAAAGAAGAGCAGAAGTTCCACGTAAGAAAATAGAAGCTTATTTTGCAAGCAAAAATATTGATATTAGTAAAGCTATTGTTTTTAATGAAGATTGTAAAGTGCAAGGACCTAATTACAAAAATGATTTTGAGAAAAACAGGTTAATGTATGAGCAGTTTCAATTTGTAAAAATTAAAGTTGCTAAAGCTAATTAATAAAAGGAATCTTAAAAGAATAGCCTCTAATGCACCCATTAGAGGCTTTTTTATGCAAAAAAAATCATCTACATATCAGTTTTATAATCATCTTGCAAACTTGTTGGGAGTACCATGTAATGAAACAGTTGAGTTTATTCCTTATGAAAGTTACAAGAATAGTGTAGACACGAATAAGTTTAAGATTTATCAAGATTGGTGGGTTGCAAAACCAAAAGTTGTTGCCTCAAAGGTTAAGGCCTTAACGGGGACTAGTAACCGTATTTTTGCACGGAAAACTAAGTTGAGAAAGATAGATAAACCTACCGTAGATTCCTTTTTAGAGGAAAACCATATTTATGGAACGACTAAGGCAAAACATAAAATAGGATTGTTCTATGAAAGTCATTTAGTAGCAGTAGCAACCTTCTCAGCTCAGCGCAATTTGGCCGTGGGACGCTCTTCAGAATTGATTCGTTTTTGTTCTAAAAATGGAACAACAATAGTTGGTGGATTGGACAAGCTTTTGAAATATTATATCAAAGAATATCGTCCTGATCATATAATGACTTATGTTGATAAAGATTGGGGTAGTGGTAGGGCTTTTTTGAATTTAGGGTTTGAGTTGACTGGAGAAAGAGCAGCTAATACATATTTAGTAAATAAAACATCAGGGAAAAGAACGCTTCTTGTTGAACAAAAAGAAGCTGGTGATTTCTATATAAAAAATACAGGAAGTTTAAAGTTAGAGTTTACCGTTAATTCTTTTTAATAAAAACGTCCTCTCTCACATTTGTTTCTATCCCAATGTTGCTTCAAAAAAGTTTTAAATAGCTTTTGGTCTTTTAAATTATCGCTTGGTTTGTATTCTCCGCCATATGGGTGGTCGCCTTTACAAATCATAGTTGATCCTCTCATTGCATATTTAGTATTGCCTTCATATAAAATAATTTTCATGGTTCCTGGATCCATGCCTCCTCTACAAATCAAAACATAAGGGATTGAAATTTCAGCAATACCATCATTGTCTATATCTGTAATAGTTGTTGCTTTAGGTATAAAGCCAGCAAACCAATCAACCCCAAAGCATTCATTATAATCATATATTTTCCATGTTTTACGATATTTTTTCTCCCCTTTTTTTTGAGTAAACAAATAAGCATAGATTTCAGCTTTGTCCTGTAGCATATAATCAGTAGAACCTTTTTCATAGTCTTTCCACACGAAGTGCCCTGTTACTGTTTGAATTAAAATATGTTCACCATCATTATCTTTCCATTTTAACGCTTCAACAACGCTTCCTCTAAAATCCAAATACTTCGGGATTTCATCATAATAAAGTGTGTCAATTGTTATCGATTGACTAGAGTTTTCTCTATCCCATATTCCAAGCCAGATGTCTGGTTCCAAGTTTCGAAATTTTTCTTGATGATTCTTGGTTTGTCCAACAATTACCATGGTAACCATTAAAAAAAAAGCAGTGATAGTTTGTTGCATAAAATGGGTGAGTTAGAGCGTCAAAAAAATAGCATTAATCTCGATAGATTTCAGTTCCGTTATATTCTCCATTAAGAGCTTTCGTAATTTCTCCTGGCTGAGTTCCGTTGATAATTACTAGTCTTTTGACAAAACGTGATCTTTTAAGATAATCTAAAACAGCTCGTTCAACAACGAGGTCACCTAAATCCATTTTGATTAAATCATCAACATGAATTTTAGGGATAAATTCAGCTTTTGGATTTTTTTTAGGATCTTCTGTGAATAAACCTTTTTCATCTTTGATAAAAAAAACAGTGTCAGAACCTAGCGCTTCAGCAGTGAAAAAAGCACCTGCATCTGTTCTATGAATAGGAATAGATCCTCTATCTGGTATATCTTCCCAAAAACTATACGGAGGCATTCCAGGCATAATCGGGATGCACCCCATTCTTAGAAAAAGAGGTATCTTTTCAAACTCTAAATGGTCCAAAAATATGCCTCCATCTTTTGCTAATAACATCTGAAGCATTCTAGCATTTTGTACAGTAACAGCTCCTCCTACTTCTGCTAAGACACCAACAGGCATATTTAAGTCTATAGCAACTTGATAGGCATGTCTTGCCCTTGTACCTCCTCCAGAAGTAATGATTATTTCGTGCTTTTTTCTGTTCTCTACTAGTTCTTTTAAAATTGGAAAAACAGCTTTTCTACCTCTATCGGTAATGCTTTGCCCTCCAATTTTCATGACAACAGCCTTAGGATATATCTTTAAATCATTCTGATAGCTTTTTTCAGCATCAGTTAAAGCTGTATGCATAAAGTGGCTTAGCTCGTTTAATTTGCTCATTTCTCTTCTTTATAAATTATCGTTCCAACTTCTTCCCCGTTAATTGCTTTTGTAATGTTTCCTTCAACCAGACCATTTACAATGTGAATTTGCTTAATATGTCTTGCTTTGACTAGCATTTCAATGACCATTCTATCAATAATTAAGTCTTCGAAATCACCCGATAAAATTTCTTGAGCAGAAATCCTTTTGATGAATTTAGCATCTTTGTGTTTGGCAGGATCTTTATCGTAAAGGCCTTCTTGATCTCTAACAAAAATCATAGATCGACCTCCAAGTCCTTCAGCAGTCATATAGGCTCCAAAATCAGCTCCACTTTCAGGTAAAACTCCTTTTTTGGCTGGTCTCTCCCAATAATGGTGAGGAGGATTACAGGTTAAAATAGGAATCATTCCACCTTCTAAGTAGTGTGGTAGTTCAGCATAGCCATCTTTTGCTAATCTAATAGCGCCATGTTTGGCCATTAAAGAATAAACCATGTTAGCATTCTGTTCTTCAACAGCTCCAACTACCATTGCTAATCCACCAATAGGTAATCCGAAATCTAATCCTATAGCCATAGTGTGATCTACTCGAGCCCCACCAGTTACACCTAGAACAAATTTATGTTTCCCCTTTAATTCGACAACTTCTTCTATAACAGGAAATAGAGCTTTTTTACCTCTGTCAATAATGCTTTTGCCACCTATGTTAATAAAATTAAGGTAGGGTAAAATTGCTACTTCATTTACTACTTCTGAATCATTTAGTAGGTTCTTATCTACTAAAGACTCTCTCATAAATCTAGAGTTGAGGTGTGTTCTTCCCTCTTCATCTTTGATAAAATCACTCATTTATTTTTGTTTTCTCTAATAACTTTTTCGAAACAAACGCTGAACCTCCACCAAAAGCCGTTTGCGATATAATATAGGGCAAATATAGAAAATAAAATGGCTTAGGTAATCCAAGAGCCCATGCTAATAAAAATTCTGTCGAAAATCTTAAAACTCCTGCAAAAATTCCCATGATAAAGAGGTGGACAAGCCCGTTTTTATTTGGGAAAATACTAAAGAAAAGATCGAAGAATAAACCAATGATTGCAAACTGAAATATACTAAATGGACCATACTTCCCAAAACCTAATAAAAAATGAATAACTCCAGAGGTTAATCCTATTTTTAACCCCGAAAATTTTTGAGTAGACTTTTTAATTCCATAGATAAACACAGGGAAAATTAGAATGTTTTTATGGCCAGGTGCTAAAGGTAAGCCAGGTGCTATTTTTACCATTCTAATAAGCGTAATTGTTAAAGCAGATTCAGCAATACTATTGTTCGAAGACTTTAATTTAGCTCGAGCTGACTCATTTTTTGCTCTGATTTTATCGGGTAAGTTTCCTACTTTGCCTTTAAGAGCATCAAAAGCGGAAGTACTCTTGTTATTTTCTTTTTCCTTTTGATTTTTTCCTTGCCCTTTCTTCTTGTTATTTTTTTCTCCTAGTACAATTTCAATAATTTCATTAATGGATTCAGATGTCGAGTTCCCCAATCCAAAGGATTTTAGTCCATGGGTAAATTCAGAGTCTTTAGTTGTTAGCCTAACAATTTGCGTGATGATTAACATTGTGGCAACTTTCCCAGCTTTGAATATCCCATCTATAATTCCATCATAACTTACAGCTATAGTAAACTTCTTGATCTGTAAAATTGGAAAATCATTTTCGCCAGTAAAGGCTGACATCAAAAAAATAAGTAATAAAAACCACTTTACTTTTTCTAAGAATTTGAACGATTTTTTTTTCTCTGTTTTTACTAATAAGAACAATGTCAAATTGAAAAGGAAAAAAAAGCTTAAAAAAAGATGATTGTTAAATATAAAAACACTACAACCTCCAATGAAAATATATAGAATTTTGTAGGGAGAAGGTATGTTCATTTAGATTTGATATAAGAAGTTCTAAAATAGTTGAATATAAATCACAAATATATATTATTGGGGTTAAATATAGTAATTGATTAATGGCGAAGTTGTCTAAAGTTATTTGTTGAAAATCTTATTGTAATGATTTAAACTACAAGGATAACACTAATGGCCATTAAAATAAATCCAACGATCTTTCTAGTACTCAATTTTTCACCTAAAAATAGTTTTGAAACAAGAGCTACACAAATGACTCCTGTACATAAGTTTATAGCTCCCATTTCACTGGGTTTGTATATTCCTGTTCCAAGTCGTGTTGCTAAAACATTTAACAAATATTCAGGGAGAACTAATAGCCAACTAAATATCAAAGCAACGATAAATTTTTTATCCTTAAATTTGATATGCCCAAGCCATGCAAAAGCCATTAGAATACTGGACATAAACAACATTAATGGGACTAAATAAACTTCCATGTTAATTGGTGCTATTATCTGTTTGAGATGATTTAGGTTCTGAGATTAAGACCATGGCAATAATCATTAATCCAAATCCTATATATTTTTGAGTTGTTAGTTCTTCACCTAAAATGAAATGGGAAACTAATGTTATAAAAACTACACCAGAAGACAAGTTAATTGCAGCCATTTGACTTGGTTGAAATAAGCCTATACCCCAACGAATTGCCGTGACGTTTAGTAGGTATTCGGGAAGTACTAAAAGCCAGGCAAATAAAGTAGCGAGTGAAAAACTCAAGTCATCTTTATACTTTAGATGTCCAAGCCAAGCTAAAGCCATTATAGCGCTGGAAAAAATTAACATTGCTGGAACAAGAAATAATCTTGGTGTATTTTTTTTACCCATGTTTACTTTTATGATGTAATTAAAAATATTTAGCTACAAAAGTAGGTATTTTAACTCAGAAGTTCTTTCAAAGTAGCTCTGTTATAGGTAAATGTATAAGCAAAGTTTTGATAGTCAGATAATAATGACTTTTTTATTTTTTGTTTTGACTTAAGAGGTGTTGATCTAAAAACTTCTAAGGGGTGAATTGTTTCAATAATTTCATTTTTTATTTTGCGGAATAGATTCTTGGGGAGTAAAAGATATTTTAAGTTATTTTTAATTTTGATAAATGGAGCTGTATATTTGTACTCGATTTTTTATTAAAATGAATTTTCTGTTTTTTGTTAAATAAAATAAGCATTATGCTAATGCAAAGCATGGGAGTTTGTTTATAGAGGTATTCTATTTTAAAATAATTATTGAAGAACTTAACTTAAAAGTTTGATGAAATTATTGGTTATAACTTTATTATCTGTTAGTCTTTTTTCTTGTTCGGATTTGGCTGTTGAGAAGCAAAAATTAAATATTGCCGTCGCAGCAAATATGAAAGTCGCAATGGATTCTATTGTTCAAGTTTTTTCTGCGAAAACAGGTGTTGAGTGTAAATTGTATACAAATGCTTCTGGGACTTTATGCTCACAAATAGAGCAAGGCGCACCCTATGGTGTTTTTGTCTCTGCTGATCATGGCTACCCTAAGTATTTATTTGAAAAAGGGATAGTCGCACAGCCAGAAGTATATGGTTTAGGTACATTAGTATTGGTTGCACATCCTGAAATAAAGATGAATGCTTTAAATCAAACGCTTTTAAGTCCTGAGGTTAAAAAAATAGCTATTGCTTTTCCTGATAATGCACCTTATGGTAAAGCAGGAGATGAGGTTTTAACTAACCTCGGTGTAAGACAAGATTTAGAAGAGAAAGTTGTAATAGGAGAGAGTATAGGACAGGTTAATCAACTTTTTGCTTCAAATGCTGTAGATGTAGCTTTTACGAGTTATTCGTTTGTTAAATCTTATCACAAGCCATTGAATTATATTGTTATAGATAAAAAAATGTATTCCGAAATTGAACAGAGCGCTGCTCCAATCATTTCTGAAGGAAATCACACCAAAGTTTCTCGAGAAAAGTTTATGAATTTTTTAGCCACAGAAGAATGTCAAAATATTCTTGATTTTTACGGTTATAGCCAATATGAATGATGGACCTTATTCCAATATATATAACATTAAAACTGGGGGTATTAACAACTTTAATTCTTTTGTTAATTAGTATTCCATTATCGTATTTTTTTGCTTTCAGTAAATGGAGAATTAAGGTGATTTTTGAGAGCTTAATAATGTTGCCTATTGTATTGCCTCCTACAGTTTTAGGGTTTTATTACTTAAGCTTTTTGGGCCCTAATTCATCCATAGGGTTGTTTTTTCAAAAGTACTTTGGCTTTTCATTTGCTTTTTCATTCGAAGGAATTCTTTTTGGTTCCATAATCTATTGTCTCCCTTTTATGATAACACCAATTAGTGAAGGGTTTAGAGCTATCCCTAAAAATTTACTCTTTGCAGCAGAGACTATGGGGAAATCAAAAATTAGTATTTTAACTAAAGTAATGCTTCCCTACATTAAGCAGTTTCTTTTGAATGGAATAATGTTAACCTTTGCTCATACGCTGGGTGAATTCGGATTAATTTTAATGATAGGAGGTAAGATGGAAGATACTAGGGTTGCCTCAGTTGAAATATATGATCAAATGAACATGCTGAATTTTGATTTAGCTGGGGATTATGCTTTGGTGTTATTGCTTATCAGCTTTTTATTAATTTTAATCATTAATCTAACAAGAAAGAAAAGTGGAGAATTACATCACAATTAATGCCTCAACCAATCTCAACTCTGGGAATAGAGAAGTAGATCTTTCTTTCTCACACCAAATAAATCTGGGTAATATTACTGGTTTGTATGGCCCTTCAGGGGTCGGTAAATCTAGTTTTCTGAAATTAATTTCAGGAATTATGAGTCCTAATAAAGGAGAGATTTGTTTTGGAAATGAAGTATGGTATTCTTCCTCTAAAAAAATAAATGTTTTGCCAAGAGATCGATCTGTAGCTTTTGTTTTTCAGGATTATAATTTATTTCCTAATATGACGATTTATAAAAATTTGGTTTATGCCTCTTCTAAGAATGAAGTACCCCCATTTGTAATGAAATTAGCAGGTCAATTAGGTGTGTCAGATTATTTATATAGTTACCCATCGGAATTATCTGGAGGGCAGCAACAAAGAGCTGCTATTTTGAGAGCTTTTGCACAAGAATCGGAATTAATTTTAATGGATGAACCTTTTTCTTCGTTGGATGATGAAATAGCAATGAATTTGATTGAAATTATTAAAACATTGGTTCAAGAAAGACAGTTGACAGTAATTGTAGCTTCCCATAGAAAAGATGTACTAATGAATCTTGCCGATGATGTAGTGCTTTTTAAAATGGATGGTAAGCATTGTATACAAAAAGCAACTGAGGCATTCGGTTAGCTACCAAGGAATTGTTACCTTGTAACCCGCTCCTTCCTTTATTAGGTATAGGCCTAAAATATGTTCAGCGTTTTTCATCTTTTTTATTTTAACAGGATCGAAACCTACTCGTTTTTGGATAGTTTGTTCATTGGGTAATTTTATCATAAAAACTAGAGAAGGAGTGGTTTCGAATGATTGAGGGTTTCCCTCAGTAGAGACCAATAAGATTTCTAATTTATTTTCTAGTTTTATGTTATAACTAATGAACTTATTAAATTTTCGTTTTAATTTTTCTTTAGGAATCATCTTTTTAGAACGCTCACTGAGGGCATTTAAATAAGCTTCATAATCTTTTTGCAATATTGCATCATGGAAAGCAGTGAAAGCGATACAGATTTTTTTTAATTCCTGATGTTCTATCGCTATAGAATCTTGATTGTAAGTGTATTTTATCTTGAAAGGTTTAGCTTTAATGATTTTTTGTTGTGCCGAAATGTTACCTATTATAAATATAGTTAATAATGCACTTAAGAAAGCTCTTGAGATGTTGTTAATGATAGGTTGTGTTACTGTAGTTGCCATAGTTTATAATCTTTGTCAAGGATGAGTACTTGATTACCGATTTCGATAATCTCTCTATATTCCCCTTTGCTGATTCTATAATAAGTGAATGAGTCAAATTTTTCACCTAGAGTTCCATTGCTTAAAAATAATTGAACACCACCAGCATCTATTTTCCCCTGTTTTACATCGACATCGAAATTATTTCCAATGATAATTAAGTCATCTATATTGTCTCTATTAACATCCTTAAGAAGAGCTCCATGTACTTCTGAAATTTGAGCCATTTTAGGTAGAGTTTGGGCTTCAAGTTTGTTAGAGCTATTGTGAAGCCAAACAGAACTTTTCACTTGTAGTTTCTTCTTTAGGAATTCTTTTTGTGGAAGTTTTTGTAAAAAATCAGTCATGGTAATCGTTGAGTAATCTTGATACTTAGGGAATAGTCTTCTAAAAAGCGGATTCGATGTAAATAGCTGATCTAGACTATGTTTACTGTGTTGTTGGTCGTTATAATGAAAAAACTGTACTGCCTCTATTTTTTTAGAACCGAAAAAATCTCCTGCGATTAAATGTGCTACTTTATCGGGTGCTACCTTAAAAAAGTCATTTGTTCCAACGTTTCCAGCAATTAGATCTAGTTGCCCATCTTTATCAATGTCAACTTTGTATAAGTCATTCCAAATGCCATGAGTATTGGCTATTCCTATTTGCTTACTGACGTCTATAAATCTTCCGTCTTTCCATTTCAGAGCCAATAGATTATCCCATTCTCTAGCAATAATAAACATATCTTCTTTATTAATAGATAATTTTTCAATGTCGTTACAGATCCCAATTAAGCCATTTTTTGGAAGGATATTGGTTGTGATTTTTAGTCCATCTGTTGAGTTAAATAATACGAAGGATTGATCTTCCATTGGGTAGCTATTAGGTTTTGCTCCAGCCAATACCAGCATATCTTCTCGTTGATCCCCGTCAAAATCGCTAATAAAAATACTTGATCCATTAGCTGTTATTTTAGGAAGATTTTTTTTCTTAAAATTGCCCAAACCATCATTGATGTATAATCTATCTTGATACATTGTATCTCCCTCTTCAAAAAGGTAGCCTCCACTAACGACATAAAGGTCTAAATCTCCATCTTTGTCAATATCCAATATAGCAGCATCAGAATCACAATACTCTTTATCGGTTTCTATTGTTGGGTCTATTTTGATGTTGAAATTATTTGTGTTGGTTTGGAACAACAGCTTTCCCGAAACCCCACTTTCGCCAGTAATAAAAAGATCTTCTAATCCATCACCGTTTAAATCTCCCTTACAATAAGTTGGTCCTATTGATGAGTTTTTTCTTGATAATAATGGTTCGTGTTTAAAGTCATTGTAAGTTTTGACCACCTCATTGGGCTTCATTAGTGAAAGGGATTTCTTTAACAGGATAGAGGAACTTTGTTTTCTGCTTGGGTAGGAAGTCGAAGTTCCTATACTGTCAGTCAAATGCCAGTATCGGTTTGATTCAGGTTGGACAATGACTTTAGGAGTTTTTCCATTTTGAATAAAAACAACAGAATCAACAGTAGGATTATGACCTAGCCCAAAGTGAGCAATAGCGTGATGACTAGACATGTATCCCCTATAAGGATTAAGGTCTACCATTTGCCTTTCCCCTTTTTGATAGAGGTATACTCTACAAGTTGAAGCATCACTTGTAAAAGCTATAAAATTATTTTTTGTTGATTCAGATTTGTTTTCATAAATCGCAGAAGGTTGATCAAGATTGTTCCATATTAAGTCTAAGTCCCCATCTAAGTCTAAATCAGCGTAAACACAGCCATTACTAAAAGTTGGAAAGTCACCCCAGTTTTGTTCCGATATATTTTCAAATTCAAGGTTCCCCCTATTTTTAAATAAGTAATTAATTATAGGTGTAGACTTAGCATTCGCAATCATTTGCATTTGCCAGTTACTACTTAGTCCTCCATTTGAGCTAATAACACTAGCCGATCCATGCTTTACATAGTCTAAATCTGTAACGTCGCGATAGTAACCATTCGAAATAAATAAATCTTTTAACCCATCATTATCAAAGTCAGCTAAAATGGGAGACCAACTCCAATCGGTATGAGACATACCTATACTTTGACCTATTTCAGTATATCCATTACCTTCGTTAAGATGTAAGCAATTTCTTAGGATTTGGTGGCCTAAACCTCTTTTAATACCGAGATAATACATGTCGTATGTAGTACTGTTGCTTAGTTGTTTTTGTCTATAGTTGTCTTCAGGAGTCATATCGAGCGTAACGATATCCAATAAACCGTCGTTATTGAAATCGCCAACCTCACATCCCATAGAGTTTTTAGACATATGGTCAAGGTAATTATCTATTTGATCTTCAAATCCTCCTAGGTGATTATTAATTAAGACTTGATCCTTATCGTTAAAATCATTAGCTATATATAAATCAAGCCATCCATCCTCATTTATATCGGCAGCAAAAACACCTAATCCAAATCGATTGTTAGTGACGCCAGCTTTTTTTGTAACATCTATAAAATTCCCGTTTTTATTTTCATATAATTTATCAGAAGTATAGTTTATATCTGATTTTTCATAAGGTAGAGCTTCGCCATTAATGGGTATAATTACTGCGTTTTTGAAATCTGTACGATGATTTAAAACATATAAATCCAAATCATTGTCGTTGTCGTAATCAAAAAAAATCGAATTGGTACAATATCCTGGGTCGTCTATTCCATATTCCTTGGCTCTATTAGTAAAAGTTAAATCTTTATTATTGATTAATAAGATGTTTCTCCTTTCATCTGGTGATGCAGATTTGGACCTACACATATAAATATCATCATATCCATCGTTGTTAATATCTACAAAAGAGACTCCTGTAGTAAAACCTTCAAAAAAAACACCTGCTTTTTCGGAGATTTGCTCAAACTGTAAGTTCCCTTTATTTAAAAATAAACGTCCACCAAAGAAGTTTCCTCCCATGAATATATCAGGCAGACCATCATTGTTAATATCGCCAACTGCAACTCCAGAACCATTGTAAAGGTATTCATAGTTCAAAATGTTAGATTCAGCTGTTTCAATTAACTGATTCTCAAAATAAAAACCTGATTGATCTTCATCTAGCTTTTTGAACAAGGCAACCTCTTGCTTGGTTTTTATATTTTCTTTTTGAATAACATCTTTTGAATTATTACGCTTTTTATCTGTACAGGAGTAAAAAGAGAAAAGAGTAAGAAGATATAGTACTATTCTTTTATTCATCTTTAAATTTTCTAAGGATAAATTCACCAATTAAACTTCCTTGTTCTACTCCATTTTCTATGGCAGATCTAAAATGTATCCCTCCATAAAGTCTACTCATAGCAGCTTCATTCCTCGCCTCATTGAAGGAAGAAAATGTTCTTGGAGCCATTCCAAAAGCTAATTCTGAACTATCAGTAAAAGTATAGTTTTCCCCTATGTAATTGGTTAAGATTTTAGCAGATACACCAGAAATAACACTGTGTCCACTTGGATATTCAGGGAAATTAGGAGTGTATAATGGGATTTCCCAATTGTTATTAAATTCATTTTTAATTACAGTTATAGGTCTAATATAATTATAATGATATTTTGCCTCCCAACAACTTATAAAGCCGTCAAAAATCCCCATAGATAGTACATTGTAAATGTTTAAACGATCAGAGAAATTAGTTTTTTGGTCATTCATAGCATTTTGAGCAATTCTTAACCAATGTCCGCCAGGTGTTAGTTTCTTTTCAGCGACAGTAACATGCCCTTGGTGTATAGGTACAAATGGGTTGCAATCCCAAAATTTAGCAATAGCAATATGTGGATCATTTACATCTTTTATACTGGCTGTTTTTTCTATAACTTCCATAAGTTCTTTATAAAAAGCACTATTTTTATTTAAAGAATAGGCGGGGGGAGAAGAGCATCTAAATTGTGATGCAGAATCTAAACAAATAGTCGTTAAAACTTCCCAATGCGGTTCTAAAGCATTAGCGTATTCAGGAGGTGTAGGTATCCAACGCCCTAATTCTTGAATGGGCTCATATATTTTCATGGACCTTGTTTCGAGATAACCATCTGTTTGAAATTTGTTTATTATTTGTTGAGCTATAGTTTCTGCGTATACTTTGCTTTGATCAATCAAATTTTGATTATACCCTGATTGCAGAAGGTTTTCTTCAAACTCTTGTTCTCCGCTTTTTAGGTAAGTGTTAGAATAAACCAATTCTTTACTAACCTTATAAAATGCAAAAATTGAACTTACGCTCGGCTTTACCTCAGATTTAATAGCTGTGCTATTTACTGAATCTAGTAAATAACCGCTCTTGTCATTGGCTAACTTGAAACATTCATTAGCAGCTAAAAAAGGGTACATATATATTCTCGAAGCAACAGGAGGAGAGAAAAAGTCATCAATTATAGCAGAATCTAAGCAAGAATGAGCCTTGCTTAGTTCTATAGAAAAGTCGAATTGAATTGATGTTTGTCTCTGTTTTTTTTCTTGGTGCTTTTCATTACTACAACCTGCAATAAAACTAGAAATTAAGAACAAAAAAATAAAGAAGTTATTGATGTTAGTCATAACATATAAAGCTTTAATTATGGAAGCAAATATAGAATAATGCTCTGATAATAGATGAATTTAATAGTCAAATTATTAAGGAGGATTCTGATAGAAAATGAGAGAATAATATTCGCATTTTTTTAACAACAGCTTTTTGTGTTTTTGCAACAAATCTTTAGGTGTTTACAACAATTTTTTAGATAAATAACATAATTTACATATGTTTGAACTGGTGAAAAATATTTAAATATGATTATATCTTTATTAAATTGCTGTAAAAAGAATACATTACTTATTCTTGTTTTTTTAGCTTTTTTAGGAAATGAAATGAAAGCACAGGTACCCTCAACTTTGTATGCAGGATATCAAAAGTTTTCGGGAACGCCTACTCAAATTGATTTAATAGATACTGCTGGATTAGCTTTTACAGTGACAAGCTCTATTAATGTTACCTCCACCTTTGGAGCAGTTCAGGGAGTTTTTGGAATTTCGCAGCATCCATCTACTGGGGATGTTTATGTTTTGTACGAGTCAGGTTCCGCAAATGCGCGTAGACTAGGAATTTTGGATTTAAATACTAATGTGATTGCTGATATTGGAAATTGTGGGAATTTAACTGATATTACTTTTACTCCTGATGGAACATTATATGGTGTAGTTGGGAATTTCGCAGCTACACATGATATTGTAACGATAAATTTGACCACTGCTGCAACTACATTTTTTATCTCCCCTGCGAGTGGGGATTGGGGAAAGACATTAGGTTATGATCCTTATGCTGATGAACTTATTCACCTCTGTCAGCCTAATCATATTGATAAAATAGATTATAATACAAGTACTCAGACTACGTTAAATGCAACTTCACCTCCTGGGGAAACTCAAGCGGTAGCGATATTAAACTCTACAACTGCTTGGGTTCAAAGCTATACTGGTTTATATGAACTGAATACACAAACAGGTGTATATAGTGTTGTTAATCCAAACATAGGGAGGTATCATGCATTTGGATTTATTGGAGCACCTTGCTCTGAAACAACTAGTTCTTTTTCTGAGACAGCTTGTGGTAGTTATGTCGTGCCAAGTGGAGATGAAACATACACTAGTAGTGGTACATATATGGACACTATTCCTAATACTGATGGTTGTGATAGTGTTATGACGATTACTGTAACCATAACCCCATTGGACAATGCTGGATTTAATTATGGGCTGGCATCGTACTGTGTGGATGCAACGAATCCTTCTCCAACCATAACAGGTCTGTCTGGAGGTGCTTTTACAAGTTCCCCCGCAGGGTTAGTTGTCAATGGAGGTACAGGGGAGATTAATATAGCCTCTTCAACACCAGGAAGTTACACCGTAACTTATACAACTTCAGGAGTGTGTCCAAATAGTTCAAGCGTACCTATAACAATTAATACTTTGCCTACAGTAACTTACACAGCATTAGCTGACCTGTGTTTGAATGATGGTATTCAAGCTGGTTTAGGAGGAGGAATACCTTCTGGAGGTGTTTATTCAGGCACTGGTGTAACGGATGATGGAAATGGAACAACGTATTCATTTAACCCATCTATTGCAGGTGTTGGTACTCATGCGATTACATATGTTTATACGGATGCCAATGGATGTACCAATAATGCTTCTGATAATGTTGAAGTATTGAGTTTACCATCAAATCCAGTTGTTATTACGCCAATTACATCTTGTTCTAGTCAAGATGTAATACTCACAGCTACAGGTTCAGGAACAGGAGATTTAGTTTTCTATGATAATACTTTGTCAGAAATTGGTAGGGTTACTATGGGAGGAATTGCTACACAAACATTTAACCTTGGAGTGTTAGCGAATGGTTCTTATACTTATTCTGTTACAGAAGATAATGGAAGTTGTGAGTCTTCAAATGTCTCTATAGCAGTAACGGTTGAAGATAATGTAAATCCGTCAGCTGTTTGTCAAAATAT
>JAUHZI010000202.1 GCA_030426105.1 Bacteroidia bacterium
CTAATTAATTCTTCTCGTGGAATTATTTATGCTTCTAACGGAAATGATTTTGCTGAAGCTGCTGCTACAAAAGCAACAGAACTACAACAGCAAATGGAAAATCTTTTAAAATAAAAAAAGCCAAGGTTAATGACTCCTTGGCTTTATAACTAATTCAAATAATTACATCAATGAAAACAAAGTTTGATGTAAAGTGGCGCAAAAGTATTAAGCTTAATACTTTGTTCTTACAACTTTGATTTGAATGACCTTTTTTTTGAATTAAATGAATTAAAAAAAGGGTTGCTTTTTAACAACCCTTTTAAATAATTAGTTCTGATCTGCTTCAGAAATATTTGGATTTTTATCTAATTCTGCTTGAGGAATTTTAAAGTTCCATCTTGCATTTCCAGCTTCAAACTCAACAGGCCATCTGTGAGCTTCTCCTTTTCTAGAAATAGGTTGGTTTCTTCTCTTTAAATCAAACCATGACACTCCTAACTCTCCATATAACTCTTTTCTTCTTTCTATTAAGATTTCATCTACTAGCGCTTCTTTAGTTGCTGCTGTAGATAAAGTAGCTGCAGTATCTCTTGCTTTTAAAAGATCCAATAAAACATCTTTAGCTCCACCTAAATCTCCCATTTCTGCTTTTGCTTCAGCTTCTATTAAGAACATCTCTGATGATCTCATAAACACTAAATCACCTGATCTATCAGCAAAGTCTCTAAACTTTTCTGTAGTGAAAGAAGTAGTTGGGTTAGTTGAACCTGTTGATTTTATTAATGATTTTCTTACGTCAGTATCAGATGTGAATAAAGCTTGAAAATCTTTACTTACATAAATATCATTGTACCCAGGACTTGTATGATCAATAAATGAATAAAATCTAGCATATCCAAATTGTTGGTCAGCATTAAATGGTAATCCCCACATCCACTCATTATTATTAATTGTGTTAAATCCTTCAGCATAAGTAGCTTCATTCATTAAAGGATATGCTACTCTAGCTTTTGCCGCATATTCAGCCGCTTTTGCCCAATTACCAACTTCTAAATACACACGTGCTAATACACCTTCTGCAACTGATTTATTAAATCTGTATTTAGCATTTCCATCAACCATGTTTGGAATAGCTTCTTCTAATTGAGCTATAATTCTATCATACGTTTCTTTTACAGTACCTCTTCCTGTAGGAGCAACTCCTGAACTTAATGAAGCACTGTATAATGGTATACCTGGTTTATCTCCTCCTAATAAATAAGACCCTGAATAGTATCTTGCTAAGTTAAAATAACAATATGCTTCTACTGCTTTTAATTCACTTATATACTTTTTTCTTGTTTCTTCAGGTAATGGAGAAGTTGAAAGACCTTCAACATGTGTTCTTGAAATATTAGCTACAGAATAGAAAAGTTCCCAAGCCCAGTTAGTTCTTCTTCCATTTGAATTTTCTGTTACATCCCATCTATGTTCAAATACATACCAGTTGAAAATCGGAACAGTTAAATCTGTTCCCATTACATCTGCCCCTAAGTAGTATGCTTTTGCTCCGTATGTATCGTGAGAAGCATAATAACCTCTTAAAACAGAATACATTCCTGTTAATGCAGCATCAACCCCAGATTCTGAAGTGTATACAACTTCATCAGTCACAGAACCCGTTGGTTTAGGTTCTTCTAAAAAATCATCACTACATGACACAAAGCCTATTAAAAAAGCTCCTATTAATGTATATTTTAATATATTTTTCATTGTAAAATTTTTTATAGTGAAATATTAACTCCTAAAGACAATGTCTTTAATACAGTAGATCTATTATTAGTTATACCGTTAAAAGCTTGCTCTGGATCATCTAAATTATCTTCTTTTTTCCAAGTCCAATAATTATCTGCAGATAAGTAAACTCTTAATTTTCTTATTTTAAGTTTATCTAACATTTCTTGATCTAAGTTATACCCTAAAGAGATATTTTTTAAACGAATAAAATCTCCTTTCTGTAACCATCTTGTAGATCTAGAATTGAAATTATCAGCTTCAGTAGTTAATCTTGGTACATCTGTAATATCTCCTTCTTTTTGCCATGCATTTAATGCTTCTGAACTTAATTGTTCTCCTAAATTTCTAGCTTTCATTAAAGAAGAAAAGTCTGTATTGTAGATATAATTTCCGAACTTATAGTTAAAGTTTAATGTTAAATCAATACCATTATATTCAAACTTAGTTCCTAATCTACCTTCAAAATCTGGTAAAGCTGATTTACCTGTGTAGTATCTTGTAGCTTCATCATATTTAGATGTTCTTTCTTTCACTACTTTTCCTTCAGCATTTACTACATCTTTGTACCATTCAGGAGCTCCAGTTGTAGAGTTAACTCCAGCCCACTCTCTCATATAGAATTCGTAACGATCTCTACCTGCTTCCCAACGGAAAGAACCTTGGTTTTCGATTTGCTTAATATCTTCTATTTTGTTTTGGTTTGTAGAAATAGCAAATGAACTTGTCCATCTAAACTTATCATTCTCTATGTTTACAGAATTTACGTTAAATTCGAAACCTTTGTTACTCATTTCTCCAAAGTTTCTCCATTTTCCTAATTCTCTAGGATTTCCGTCAGCGTCCGGACCTGCTCCTCCTGACCCAATAGATGAAGCATCTACATCAAAATATAATAAATCAGTTACTCTGTTATCATAATACTCTAAGCTACCGTAAATCTTACTATTAAAGAAGGCGAAATCTAAACCTACGTTCAATTTGTTGTGAGTTTCCCATTTTAAGTCTGGGTTACCAATAGCCGTAGGAGCTAAACCTGGATTAGCTAATATATTGAAGCCTAAACCATATTCATCTATATAAGTAAACTGCTGATTGATATTTTGGTTACCAACTGTACCGTAACTAGCTCTTAATTTTAACGAGTTTACAACCTCGTTATTTTTGAAGAATTCATCATAAATACTCCAACCTGCTGCAACCGACCAGAAAGTTCCCCAACGGTTGTCTTTGTAGAAAATTGAAGATGCATCTTTACGAACACCTGCTCCAAAATAATATTTCTCATCATAATTATAATCTAATCTTCCGAAGAAACTGTATAATCTATTTTTTTCTGTAATAGATCCTGCCCCTGTAGGTGTAGCTCCATTATTTAACTCTGTCAAGTTATCAAATACAAAACCTGAAGACGATGTTAATACTCTATTGTATGTATTGTCATACATTTCTTGACCTAATAAAGCTGTGAATGTATGTTTTTCATTAAATGTATTATTATACGATAATGTACTAATGATGTTCCAAGTTTTTGTAGTATTTCTTTCTCTACTACTACTTCTATTGTCTACTTGTTCTTGAGGAGTTCCTACAAAGTGGTTATTAAATCCGTTTATCTCATACAAATAGTTGGTATAGTTAAATTGAGACTTTAAGTTTATCTTATCTGAAAACTTAACAGTTACGTAAGGAGAGAAATTAAATGTATTTCTCTCGTATAAATTTACACTTTTGTAAGTTTCTGCCAATGGGTTATAATTCCCAAAGAAACCTCTGCCTTCTGCAAAATCATATTGCTTGTCTCCATTACCATCTAAGATAAAACTACCATTAGCATTTCTTTTATATAACGGATATATAGAAGAAACTGATCTTACAAACTGTATATTGTTTGCAAAAGTACTACCACTCTGAGTAGGCACATTAGATTCACTTATAGTTACAAAAGCATTAGCTCCTACAGACAGCCAAGTTTTAACATCAGAAGAAAGGTTAACTCTTCCATTATATCTTCTAAATTTAGAATTTAAACTAAATCCTTCACTATCTAAAAATGCACCTGAAACAAAATATCTTGTTTTTTCATTTCCTCCTCTTAACACTAAAGAAACATCTTGTCTTGTTGCTTTTTGAGTTAAGGCATCATAATAGTTTGTTTCATAAAGTAATTTTGCATTACTCTTAATTTTACCATTAACATCTACTGGTTCATTAATACTATATGGATTTACCGTTAAGTCTGTCATTACATTAGAAGAAGCGAAAGCAGCCGCTGCTGCTGGAGTATCTCCTCCATCAAGTCTTGCATTTCTAATAGCCTGCCAAGAAGTAGTTACGATTTGCTCCGCATTTAAATAACTATAATCATCTGTAGCCTTATCAGAGAAACCATAACTTGTATTGATTTCGATGATACCTTCACCATTAGTATTTACACCTGATTTTGTCTTAATAATAATAACTCCGTTTGCTCCTCTGTTACCATATAAAGAAACTGCATCAGCATCTTTTAATACAGAATAAGACTCAACATCATTAAAGTTAATAGAGTTTAAGTTACCTGCAAACTGTGCCCCATCAACTATAATTAACGGATCTACATTACCTTGTAAAGAACCTACCCCTCTAATTCTAATGGTTGGGCTAGATCCTGGTTGTCCTGAAGTATTTACTAAAGATAAACCAGAAGTTCCTTGTAGAGCTTCAGTAACTGTTGTTACTTTTAAATCACCTAGCTCTTTTGCTGAAACAACGCTTACAGCACCAATAATGTCTTTTTTCCTTTTTGATGCATATGCTACAGATACAACTACTTCATCTAATATGTTAGCGTCTTCTTTCATAGCTACATTAATTGTAGAAGAGTCTCCAACTACTTTTTCTACGGCTGTATATCCTAAAAACATATAAACAAGTACGTCTCCTGCTTTAGCATCAATAGTATAATTACCATCAAAATCAGTTTCAGTACCCTTTACTGTACCTTTAATCACAATACTTACACCTGGTAAAGGGCCTGCACTATCGGACACCACCCCTGTGATTCTCTTTTCCTGTGCACTCACATTCAGTATAAAACTGAAAAAGAATAATGCACAGATCACATTTCTTAAATGTAGATTCATAAATTATTAAATTTTTATTAATTAACATTTGTAAAACTAAAGG
>JAUHZI010000203.1 GCA_030426105.1 Bacteroidia bacterium
ATCATACTTTGCTTGAACATTTAAACTATCGTTTTGAGGTTGTGTTCTAATTTCAAAAGAATGCGCAGATGTTTTTTGTACCCACAATTCTTCATTATTCATGGTTAATAATGATTTTGAATGCAGCAATCCTTTATTGTCCTTTTTTAATTGATAACTAGAACCATCTGCCATCAATACGTTAATAGCATTATCAAATTTAATCAATTTGTCATATAAGGTTACGCTAGCAATATTATGGTTAAACTCCCTAACTATTACTTTGTTTTTAATTACATAAAACTTATTCAAGCATAGTATATATAGATAGTCTCTATCAACTAGAATATCAAGAGGTGTATCAAGTATTTCAATAGCAACAATAGTATCTTTAGTGATATATTTTACTAGATTTTTATCATAGCTACCTGCTAAAATTAGTTCATTACGAATAGGATCAATATCAAAAGCCGTAAAAACATAATAACCTCCTTCTAGAATATCAAAAGGCTTTATTTTTAGTTCCTTCCAACTATAAGCAATAGAGGAGGGGAACGCTGTCTTTACTATTTTATTGACAACTTCTTTTTCCTGGTTTGTTTTCTCATTTTTATTCTTTTCAACTGCTACTGTAACTGTTTCTTTTGAAGTTGAATCCTCATTTGACGAGGATAGCAAATTACTAGAAAAGATACCTAAAGTAACTAACAATAGAATAACAATGATTATTACCAGTCGTTTTTTCATTGTTTAATAACCTTAAATGTTGTTCTTTCATCAGATTCACCAACAATTCTCACATAATAGATACCATTAGCATATGGTGATAAATCAATTTTTTCATTATTGATAAATTCAACATCTTCTAATTTAAGTCCATTACTATTGTAAATCTCAATCTCTTGAATATTTACTTCTGATGAATTGATGGTAATAATACCTTCTGTAGGATTAGGGTATAAGGAGATGTGATTCTGTAAATCCTTTTCATTGATTGAAACAAATTCTCCATCAACAACCAGCATTATACATTCTATATTATTGTTTTCATCTGATTCATTAATTGCATTATTATCATCAGCAACAAAAAGGATGTAGTAAGTTCCTGATTCAGTATTGATAGGAATAACTAGGCTTTCTGTTTCATTGCTTGACGTGTTATCACTTCCAATATTAGAGACATCATCTCCTAACAAAATATCATCAGGGCTTAAATTACAATCTGTTGATAAGTAATAGTTTAATTCTGAAGATGGTAAATTATTTGAAGTTTGGTTCCCATTATAGTTTTGATTAGAGGAAACATCAACAACTTCACCAGCAACAATGCTATCGGTATTTGTTGTGACATTACTTAAACTAACGTCATTGTTTCCTGCAGCTCCATTAACAGTAATTTGTACACAGGAAACATTGTTAGTTTCATCATTTTCGGTTACATCTTGACCATTATCACCAGCAAATAAGATAAAGTAAGTGCCAGGAGAAGTATTCACAGGTATTGATATGTTAATGATTTCATTACTAGATGGATTATCTACTCCTAAATTAGAAATACTACCACCAAGGTATACATCATCATTACTTAAGTTACAATCTGTAGATAGGAAGTAATCCATATTCACATTATTGAGGTCTGTAGTATATAAGTCTCCTGTATAAGTATGATCTGAGTTAGCAGTAACTATACCTCCAGCATTGACAGTTTGAGGAGTAATGGCTGCATTAAATACTACAACATCTTCATTGTTCCCACTTTGTCCTTGACAGTTAACAACTAAATCGTAGCTACTGCCGCTTCCATTATCAGAATCTACAACAATATAATAGGTTTGACCAGCAACAACATTTGCCAAGATAGCTGAATCTTGGAATACAATTCCTGAGCAATCAGAAGCATCACAACTTTCTAATATAAAGACATCTAAATCCCCTGTAAAATTACTTACTACAGCTGTAATAGATCCGTTACTTAGAGGAGTTATTGAGTGTACTCTTTCTGGTCCATTTTGGGTAGAATTATTACAACCATAAGAAGAAACATTTGAAGTAGCAGAAGAGCTAGCCCCACTATAAGTTACTCCACAGCTAAGCGCTACGGCATTATTACAGTCTAAGATACTCGGTGCTGAAGGACAATTAACAATAAGGTCATAAGCGCTACCACTTCCATCGTCAGCATCTACTACAATATAATAAGTTTGTCCAGCCACAGCATTTGTTACAACAGCAGAATCACTATAAACAGTTCCTAAACAATCACCTGGATCACAACTCCCTAAAATATAGACATCTAAATCCCCAGTATAATTACTCAAATGAGCAGATAGTTGTCCACTATGAGAAGGAGTGATCGTGTGTACTCTTTCTGGCCCTGTTTCTGTCCATGAATTACAGCCATATGATGTAATAGCATTAGGAGCATTTGAAGATGAACCATTATAAGTCACTCCACAAGTTAGTGGAACTGCATTATTACAATCTAGGGTAGGAGCAATACCACTATAACAAGGAAGGTTACTAATAGCTGTTCTTAAAGATGGGAGCTGGTTATACAATGGATCACCTGGGCATATTGTTGAACCTCCATCTCGATGACCGCAAAGGTTTTGCAAATTAAGTCCAGAAGCTGCATGAAAACTTGAAGCTGTGACATCTACATTTTTATCTGAAGCTTCCCAAGCAATAATGTCTCTTAATGAGTTTAAAGCACTAGTTGATGGTGTTTCTAAAGTAAAATCACCAATAACACATATTCCAACAGTACCTGTATTCTGACCACTAAAGTGGGCGCCTCTAACACCATCTCCGCGTCCTTCATAGATTACTCCATTTCTGTCAATCAGCCAATTATATCCAATATCTGCCCAACCATTTGTATTCACGTGCAAATCCCAATAATAACGCATTCTAGCTTGATAATCTGTATTTGCAGGTAAAACAATACCATCTCCTGTATGATGGACTACAATATGGGTAACTGTTGTATAAGCAGGACTACTTTGAGCAGGTTGATTAGGACCCCAGCAAGCTCTATTACAATAGCTTGGTTGAGCACAGTTAGCATAAAAAACATTTGCTGCTGTTATTGAAAACAATAGAATTAAAATAAATCGCATAATATCAGTTTTTTGGGAATCTATATAATCTAAATACTACTTCACTTTTAGTGTCTTTACTTGACTTAAATTGCAGAAAGTTTACATTATTATTAATATTTGTGGCTTCGTATACTTTTCTTTGAGGATTATTAACTTCTTCATTTATGATTAACTGCTTCCATTCTCCCCATTCTTGTTTTATTTTTTCTCTATAAAACACATCATATTCCCCTTTATCAAAAGAATAAGCAGAAAGCATAGCTCCAGTCGTATTCTCAAGATTAGGATATACAGAATCTCCTTTCAGTTGACTGTTTTGAAATGGGTGATAAATTTCTAAAACATTCCCTTTATTCAGAATTCTAGCTGAACTAAGTGTACTGGTAGATGCTATCTCTGTGTTTTTTTCTTCTGTAATTGAATCAGTCTTATGAATAGTTTGATTATGCTGTTCTTTATCCTCTTTTTTTATTGGATTAACTGCGTTTTCATGGATAGTAGTCTCTTCTGTATTACTCTTTTGTTTTTTTTCAGTAAAAACCCATACAATAACTGCCAATGCAATTAAAAAGAATATGGCTATATATATATTCTTATTTTTCATTACTTATAAATGTTTCTTTTTGAAAAGAAGTTATAAGCTCCTTTACTGTTTTATAACCTTAAATATTGTTGGTTGATCTGTATTACCAATGATCCTTACAAAATAAATTCCATTGGCATATTTGGATAAATCAATTTGCTCATTGTTAACAAATTCCACATCTTCTAATTTTATCCCAGAAGTATTATAGACTTCAATGCCCCTAATGTTTATTTCTTCAGAGTTAATCTTAATAATTCCCTCAGTAGGGTTAGGGTATAGTGTAATGTAATCTTGTATATCTTTTTCATTGATTGAAACAAATTCTCCATCAACAACCAGCATTATACATTCTATATTATTGTTTTCATCTGATTCATTAATAACATTATTATCATCAGCGACAAAAAGGATGTAGTAAGTTCCTGATTCAGTATTGATAGGAATAACTAGGCTTTCTGTTTCATTGCTTGACGTGTTATCACTTCCAATATTAGAGACATCATCTCCTAACAAAATATCATCTGGGCTTAAATTACAATCTGTTGATAGGTAATAGTTTAATTCTGATGATGGTAAATTATTTGAAGTTTGGTTCCCATTATAGTTTTGATTAGAAGATACATCAATAACTTCACCTGCAATAATACTATCGGTATTTGTTGTAACATTACTTAAACTAATGTCATTTGTCCCTGTAGATCCACTAACAGTAATTTGTACACAGGAAACATTGTTAGTTTCATCATTTTCGGTTACATCCTGACCATTATCACCTGCGAATAAAATAAAGTAAGTTCCAGGAATTGTATTGACAGGTATTGATAAGTTTAGCATCTCATTACTAGATGGATTATCTACTCCTAAATTAGATACGTTACCACCAAGATAAACATCATCAGAACTTAAATTACAATCTGTTGATAAGAAATAGTCCATATTTACATTATTTAAATCTGTGGTATATAAACTCCCCGTATAGGTGTGTTGAGCACTGGCTGTTAAAATATCTCCAGCATTAACATTTAATGGGGTTACTGAAGGATTATTAACTACAACATCTTCATTGTTCCCACCTTGAGCTTGACAATTAACTACGAGGTCATAAGCACTGCCACTTCCGTTATCAGAATCCACAACAATATAATAGGTTTGACCAGCAACAACATTTGCTAAAATAGCTGAATCTTGGAATACAATTCCTGAGCAATCAGAAGCATCACAACTTTCT
>JAUHZI010000033.1 GCA_030426105.1 Bacteroidia bacterium
TAATTTGCTATCTTTTAATAGCTGTTGGGCGGCATGTTCTATGCTTGAGCTGTCTTTATAAGGAACAACGATGGCATTGTATTGGTTTTCAATGAATTCATTAGCAATGCCTGATAAAGTAAAAATGGAAGGAGTTTTAGAGGCTAAAGCTTCAACATAAGTTTGTCCAAAAGCCTCTATTTGATCGTCAACAGGAGTGTGAATGTAAATGTCAAATAATTGATAAAGGGCGAACAAGTTTTTTTCAAATGTAATTTCACGATAATTTTCCGCTGGTAGTTCTTTGAGTTGTTCCTGAATATATATTTTGTCTGGCCCATTAGCATTAGCTAAGATTAATACGGCGTCAGGAAAGTCTTCAAGGATGTTTTTAAAAGCAGGGATAATATATTGAATTCCCTTCCATTCAATATATCTCGAAATGACGCCTATTACAGGCTTGTTTTGAATTTTATATTTTTGTTTTAAATCATCAATGGCAGATGGAGAAACATTTGCAAAGCTTTTTAAATCAAAGCCATGGGGAATGAGTTTTATTTTTTTTAATGGAACTTTTTCCAGTTGATTCAAAACAGATTGGACATTATTGGAGATCGCTACAACTTCGGTAGCCATATTGTTGCTCCATTTGTCGTATTTAACTGCTTTAGGAAAATTGTTGTGGTGATAAGTGGAGTGGTGTCGTGTATAAATTCTTTTCTTTATTTTCAATAATTTTCCAGCAAACAGACCGATAAGATTAGCATCAAAAAGGTGTGTGTGTATGACCTTTGGTTTAATTTTTAGGAGGGTGTTATATACTTTTATAAAAGATTTTGGATAACTTTTTTTACCAAAATGCTGAATATAATGTACTTGTATTTTTCGCTCTTTTAACCAAGTATATAAAAAAGGTTTTTCATGATGCAATAGGATAAAAGAGATTTCAAATTGCTCTTTATTAATCTCTTCAGCAATCCATTCGAAAGCAATAGCCTTATCTATATTTGATAATATGTAAGTGACTTTTGTTTTCAATGACTTTGTTTTTTGAGTATACCAACGTATTTTCCTTGGTGCTCAATAATAATTGGTGTCTGTTGTATTGATTCGCAAAAGTGTTTAAACCCCAAATTATCATTGATGTCGTCAGCAATAAAAAGCCCATTCTCTACCAAAGCATTCCATAATAATGGACTGGCCCACATTCTTCCTGTATAGCTTTTATCACTATCATAGTGGCAAGCATCAATTTGGTTGTTAAAAGAAGCTAAAGCTTTTGGTATACCATTAACATCTGCTAGCCTCTGTAATGTCCATTGTTTTTTTAGATCTTCTGGAACAATGCAGCCTACATAGTCATCATTATTCATCTTGATATAGGGCATGTCATTGCTAATAAGAGAAGCCTTTTTGTTGTCTTTAATAGCAAGCAATATAGCTAGTGTAGACCAGCCGTAAGCAACACCTGTCTCAATGATTTTAGTTGAGTTACTGGCTTTAATTAAGGTGTGTAAAAATGAAGTCGCTCCTTCTCCTCCCATTTGAACAGGACAGTTTTGAGCTATTTCGTTAGCTTTATTTAATGTTGCAGTATATTCCTGGTCTATTTGGATCATGGGGCTCTGAATACCAAGCTTTTTTAAAGCTTCAGTTTGACTGATGGCATTCTGTTTGCACCAGTTAAGTGCTTCGTCATGACTGTCTTCAAGAGCTTTATTCTTGCTCCTTTTTAATACCTGAAAGATTTGGGGGATATATTTTGGTTTTGAAATAAACCAGAATACAGTTTTAACTTTATCAATCACACTAAAAGTTTTTGTTTAGGCCTCAAAAATAGCTAAAATAACGAATAAATAGACTCATTGTTTAGAGAAGCTTTTTAATTCCCTAGCTGGAAGCCCACCAATAAGAGCTGTATTTGTGAATGACTTGTTTACTAGAGCATGAGCTGCAACAACAGAGTTTTTTTCAATGCTTACACCTTTTAGAATTGTTGATTTGGCTCCTATCCACACATTCTCTTTAATATGTATGGTTTCACTGGAGTAGCCTTGTTTAGCGATTGGAGTATCAGAGAAGTTATAGTTGTGATTTTGGTCCCTTATAACAGTAAACTCTGCAATTTCGCAGTGTTTTTCTATTTTGATATTGTTAATAGCGGTAATAATACAGTTGAAACCAATATAACTACTAGATATACTGATTTTTCCCCCACGAGAAGCAACTATTACTGTATTGTTAGAAATAGTTACATCTTTAAGGATTAGACTGCTTTGGTCATCACAAACGATATAGCAGTTTTTACCAATTTTTGTTTTTCCTAAAATTTGAATGTTAGGATATTTAGCCCTTAACCCAAGAATTCTAAGTTTAACCCTTATTGCATCGTTAAGTTCAGTAATTTTACGATATGTCCGCTTCAGTATGGTTAGCATTGGGAGATTTTAATACAAACATAATAAATATAAGAGAAGCCATAATAAAATATGTCAAAGTTGTAGCATAAGCGGCTCCAATTGTCTGATAAGAATGTATGAAGTAATAGTTTAAAATAAGGTTCAAGATTACACCTGTTATGGATATAATGGCAATACTTTTAGTGTTTTTGTTATAAATAAAATAAGAAATGTAGAAGTTATAAATACCCCAAAAAATGAACCCTATAACAATTGGAAGAACGTAAACTTTGGATGCACTGTAGCTTTCATCAAGAAAATAATAAATCAGATCAAGAGGTAATAGAATACAAAACGCGGTAAAAACAAGTATGATGAGGTTTAATAATTGAAGATTAAAAGTGTTTTTTTTGACTTTTAAACTTTTATATATCAATGGCCTTAGTACCCCCATTACGGCGTTAACAACTATAAGTTCAATACCTCCTATTATAGCTCCAATACTATAAATTCCTGTTTCATTAATATTCAACATCGATTCTATGTAAAACCGATCGGAAAGATTCATAATCATTATTGAGAGGCTCATTGATACTAAGGGATAACCATGCTTTATCAGCTCTTTATATTTTGTTTTCTCAAACTTTCCATTGGTTAGTTGTTGTTGTTTTAATAAAAAGAAAGTAACAATAAAAGAAAGAATAAGACTAATAGACAAACCAGAAATTCTTCCTGTCCAATTGAAATCTAACAAAATAATTAAGCAAAGCGCAATAAGAATTTCACTAAAAAACTTTGATAAAGTAAGCGTAGCATAAGCCTTGAGTTTCTTTTGATACATCAATAAAGTCGTCATACCTTCATAAACTAAGATAAACCAAGCAAAGAAAGGAAGGGTAAGCATTAGCCAAATAGGTAAACCAAAGAAGTCTGAAAGAAAAAAAGAGCTGATGCCAAGAATGATAAAAAGAAGTAGTGTATTACCTGTGATTATACCTAAAAAAGAAGTAAGGTATGATTTGAAATTAGATTTACGTTCTTCAATGAGCTTCACCATCAGTATATTTAAACTCCCCAACGAAAGGATAGCCACAAAAAGCCTTGTTGTCGCATTAAATATAGCTAATACCCCGTAGTCTTTTGGAGAAAGATATTCCGTCATTATAGGTAATAAAATGAAGGAAGCAATACTAGTAAGTATACTTATTGCCGTAAAAAAGGATATGTTTTTGAATAAGTTCAGAGCATAAAAACTTGAGCCCCAAAACTACTAAATATTTATATCGCAACCATTTATTTAAAGAATAAACCTTTAAATAAGTTATCTCTTAAAATAAAATAAAAATGCTACATTTGTTAGTAATTCTTCTAATGAATTTTTAATATGAGTATAAAAAAGAGCCTCCTTATCGTTTTCCCTTTGTGTGTTTTAGCTGTTTTACAATCATGTAAAACAGATTTTGATATTAATGCACCTTATGATGATATCCCTGTAGTTTTCGGGGCTTTGGATCAAACTGTTGATACTCAGTATGTAAAAATAAACAAGACCTATTTAGGTACAGGAGATAATACAACCTATGCATCTATTAATGACAGTATCTTGTTTCCTAATTTATCAGCAACTATTGATGAAGAATTAAATGGAACAGTAACGAATTCATATAATTTAGAGGAGAAATGGGTTAAAAATATTGAAGAAGGACTGTTTAATACAGATTCACAAAAAGTCTACTTTTTTGTCCCAAATGGAGGTTTGAACTCTGAGGCAACATATAAACTTACAGTAAATGTAGATGAAGGTCGTAAAACTGCAACCGCTCAAACAAGTTTGGTTGAACCATTTGATTTTGTGTCAACATTTAAGATTCAAGCACATGCAGGTTTAAGCTTTGCTGGGCCTAACGAAAGTTATGGAACTGTTACGATGAGATGGTCTTCGGCAAAAGGCGCAATCAAATATGAAGCAGGTTTAGTGTTCTATTATGATGAACATAACCAAAATGGTATTGAAGAGAAATCAGTAACTTGGTCTTTAGGAAAGGCTACAGCTTTGAGTACCAATGGTGGAGAGGAAATGTCGAAAGAGATTTTGGGAGATGGGTTCTATAAAATTATTGCAGCAAAGTTAGATGGTAATTCTAATGAAGCAAATATTACTAAGAGAGTATTTAAGAGAATAGAGTTTTTTGTAGCAGCTGCAGGAGAAGATTTAAGTACTTATATTGGGGTTAATGAGCCAAGTAATAGTATTGTTTCTGAGCGTCCAACATTTACAAATATTGAAGGTGGACTAGGAGTGTTTTCAAGTAGAACAAACCTTGTAATGAAAGAGTATTTAGCTGGATTTCCTTTTAAGTTAAATCTTAATTCTCAAGCGGAACTTGAGGATGGACAATATACTGGACACCTGAAGTTTCAACCATAAAATATGGAGATAAGAGCTGTAAATGCTAGTGAAGCTAAAGAGGTTTTAAAAATATATCACTCTTGTGTTTGTCAGCATCAAGAGAAAGGTTTCAATCAATGGGATGCTGACTACCCTAATTTACAAACGATTCATAAAGACCTTCAAAATCGATGGCTTTTCGGGGCTTATGTTGAGGGTGGTTTAGTTGCAGTGATTTCTATTACAGAAGACGAACCTGTTGAGTATAGAGCAGTAACTTGGGAAAACGAAAGCTATTATATAATACATCGATTATGTGTTTCGGAACAGTGGTTGAGAAAAGGTATTGCTAAGGAATTAATGGGGTTTGCCGAAGGTTATGCTTTGCAAAAAGAAAAGAAGTCAATTCGTTTAGATACCTATTCTTTAAATAAAGGTGCATTGTTGTTTTACAAAAAATTAGGATACAGGCAAGCAGGGTTTGTAAATTTTTCAAAGAAAACAGAGGCTAATTATACTTGTTTCGAAAAACAGTTATAACTAAAGGGGGGTATGTTGTTAAAAAGTGAAAAAATAAACACATTTTTATTTCAGGAAGTAAGCCCTGTAGCTAATGGGCTTTTCAGATTTTTCTTTGGTATTTTAATATTCTTTCAATTCTACTATATTGAACCATATATAGTGGAGAATTTAAGTTTGTCTAAGTATTTGCTGAAGTATGATTTCTTCGAATGGGTTAAAATTACATCACCTGAAAACCTTAAGGTAATTTATATAGTTGCAATGCTGTTTTCATTGTTTTATGCTGTTGGGTTTTTATATCGACTTTCTTCAATTGTCATTTTTTTGGGGTGGACATATACTTTTCTGTTAGATGTTGGGCATTATAATAACCATTACTACTTAAACTGTTTATTGTTGTTTGTCTCTATTTTTATACAAGGAGATGCTTTTTTCAGTGTTAAAAGTTATTTTAAAGGTAGCTGGAAGGTCCCTCGGTGGAATTTAGAGCTGATTAAACTGCAAGTTTTTGTTGTTTATTTTTATGGGGCAATAGCAAAAATCAATGTCGATTGGCTACAGGGGATACCATTAAGTTACTGGTTAGGAGAAGACTTTTCATTGTTGGGAATACTGTCTCCTGACGTTTCTTTTAAGTTTATGGCTTGGTATGGATTTATTTTTGATTTATTTATTGGCTTTATGCTTTATCATAAAAAGTTAAAATTCTATGGTTTAATTTTTATTTTACCCTTCCATATTACCAATCATTTTATCTGGAATATTGGTATATTTCCTTGGTTGGCTATATCCTTGTGTGTTTTCTTTTTTAATGAAGAGCTCACCAAGCTATTTAAATTAGATTTAAAGCAGTTAAAGATAAAAAGAAGTTGGTTAAATGCACACTGGTTGAAGTATCCAATAACTTTATATGTCGTAGTTCAGGTGTTAATGCCATTTAGACAACATTTGATAAAAGGAGAAACGAATTGGCATGGCTATGGACATTATTTTGCTTGGCGAATGATGCTCGCAGATAAACAAGGAGCAGCGAAAGTAGTCGTATATTCAGAAAATAATCAAAAACTGGGTGACGTACAAATTGAAGAGTATATGAATGTTCTTCAGTTTGCAAGAATGATCCATATACCAATGCAATTTGTGAAGTTTGCACATTTCTTAGATAAAGAAATTAAAAAGCATCCTCAGAATAATGTCTTTGGAGATATTCAAATAAGAGTATTCGCTTTTAAAACAATAAATAATAGACCCTTTTCTCCTCTTATAGACTCAACAGTAGATCTATCAAAGGTAAAATACAAAGTAATGGAAAAAGGAGATTATATTGTACCGTTTGAAGATAAAGAAATAAAAAAAGAGTTAGATGTTCTCTATGAAGACGAATATTTGCAATTCAAATAAAAATGGTTTATGTTTGTTAATTGACGTTAAATTTGACGAGTTATGAAAAAAACAATATTTTTTTTAACATTTATTCTTTTAAACTCACTTTATATTGCTCAGCAATGTAATGTCATTTATGTTACAACTACTGGTGCAGGAGTTGGAACTATAACAGATCCAACTGATATAGCTACTGCAATATCATCTGCATCTGTTGGTGATGTTATAAGGGTTGGAGAAGGGGTGTATAATATCTCAAATGCTTTAAATATCCCTGGGGGAGTGACAATTGAAGGAGGCTTTGATCCAGCAAATAATTGGCAAAAGAGTAGCTTAAGAGAAGTTACTAAAATAGTTAGGACAAATTCTAATTTGGAAGGGCCGAATGGAAACCAACGACTTGTCGCTTTTTACGGGAATGGAATTTCAAATTTTAGATTACAAGATATAACAATTGAATCTGCATCAACAAATATAGCGAGTGCTAGTGTTTATGGAGTACATCTTACAAACTGTTCTAATTATTACTTTACTAGAACTCACATCATCGCTGGTAGTGGAGGAGATGGAATTGATGGAGTTGTAGGAGCGAATGGTGCTAATGGTGCTAATGGAGGAAATGGAACAAATGGAGATGATGATGATACAGGACGTGGAGGACGTGGAGGAAACGGAGGAAATGGAGCAGGAGTTGGTTCAGGAGCAGGAGGAACTGGAGGAGCAGGTGGAAATACTAGAGCTCCTGGAACAGCAGGAGGGAATTCTACAAATATTCGAGCTGGCGGTGGCGGTGGCGGCGGTGGTTCTGGTGCGCCTTGTGATTGTAGCTCTGGAGCTGGAGGCGTTGGAGGAGGTACATTTACTTCAATAGGAACAACTCCAGGAGGAACAGCTGTTAGTGGCGATAGACAAGGAGGAAGAAATGGGACTAATGGTGCTAATGGAGCTAATGGTACAGCAGGAGCTAATGGTGCAAATGGAACGTACGTTGGAGGTTTCTTTGTCCCTGGATTAGCAGGAGCTAATGGTGTTGACGGTGCTGGCGGTAAAGGCGGCGGCGGTGGTTCTGGTGGAACAGGTGATGATTGTACCTTTTGTATTGATGGTTCTGGTGGTGGAGCTGGCGGCGGCGGTGGCGGTGGCCAAGGTGGTGCTGGAGGAACTGGAGGAACTGGTGGCGGTGGCTCTTTTGCACTATACCTATTTAATAATGGTGCTAATGGTAACGTTGTTCAAAGTCAGTTTATAACAAATGGTCCTGGATCTGGAGGTCAAGGGGCTTCAGGAGGAATCGGAGGAACTGGAGGAACAAGAGGAAATAGAGCAAGTAATGGAGAAGGAGTTTTTGGTGGTTACGGAGGTAACGGAGGCCGAGGAGGAAATGGAGGAACTGGAGGTAATGGTGCTTCTGGAGATTTCTTTAGATTGCATATAGATGGAGGAACGCCATTAGTGGTTCAAGAAGAAAACTTTGATTTAACTGTTCAGCCTGAAATTAATATGTCGAATATAATTTGTTTAAGAGATGTTTTTCAGTTTTCAGCTGGAACTTCTAATACATGGGATTTTGGAGTAGGTACATTGCCTCAAAACTCAACAGGAGTGTCTGCTCAAACATTGTATCCTGATACAGGTAGATATGATGTTGTTTATGGTTCAAATACGTATTCTGGATTTAGTTATGTTTCTACAGCTTCTCCAAATATAGCTGATGCAGGAACGGATTCTACAATCTGTAGTAATACAAATACAATAGACTTATGGGGGAATACTCCAAGTAATGGCGTTGGAACATGGACGGTAATCTCGGGTGGTGGATCTGTAGCAAATCCTAATTCTGAGAACGGGACATTAACCATGAATGTTGGATTAAATGTTGTAGAGTGGAGTATAGATGGAGGTGCTTGTTGTGGTGCAACAAGGGATACAGTAGAAATTATTTATAATACAGTTTCTATTATTCCAACTACAGTTTCTGGAGATACGGTATTGTGTATGGGAGAAAGTACAACATTAACAGTAAATAGTGGTCAACTAGGAACAGGAGCTAACTGGCAGTGGTATAGCGGATCATGTGGAGGTACACCTGAAGCTACAGGTCCTTCTATTACTGTTACTCCAACTGCTGATATCACTTATTATGTTACAGCTGAGAATGGAAACTGCCCAATACCTCAAACATGTTTGTCTGTATTAGTTTCTGTTGGATCTATTTCGGTATTCCCAAATAGTGTTCATTCTGGTAGACCAAAAGTGTGTGGAGGAGACACGACTATATTATTTGTTAATGGAGGTACCCTGGCTCCAGGAGATTCTTGGTACTGGCGTGCTGATTCATGTAATGGACCTGTTGTGGGGATTGGAGATACTGTTGTTGTAGCTCCTCAAACTCAAACTACATATTATTTAAGACCTGAAAATGGAACCTGTCAATCTTTTGACCCTTGTATGCCTGTTACGGTAGAAACAGGGTCATTGTCTATTCCTCCAGTTGGATTATTGGCAAACCAAAATAATATTTGTGGAGGAGATACTACTACATTATCATTTACAGGTGCTGTCCTTGCACAAGATGATATATGGTATTGGTATACCGATAGTTGTGGGGGTAATTTAGAAGGTTATGGTACATCATTAGATGTTGCCCCTATAGTTACAACAACATATTATTTAAGAGCAGATGGTCCAAATTGTGAGCCTTCAGACTGTAGAAGTATAACTTTAAACGTACTTTCAGGTTTAGTAACATTTAATTGGGAAGACAGCATCTGTGGTGTGTTTGATCCTGTAGATTTATCAAGCGCTGTAAGTCCTTCAGGTGGTGTATTCTCTGGAAATGGAATAAATGGAAATTATTTCGAACCAGCTACAGTTGGGGCAGGAGAGCATGTAGTGTTGTATACATATCATGACCAAAGCCCTGGGTTAGTTAATTGTCATGTGCCTGTTTACGATACGATTCCAGTTTATCTCAATTGTCACTTTGGAGATGATATTACAGGTGGAATTAATACCATTACTCCAAATGGAGATGGGGTAAATGATATATGGCAATTAGATTTATCACAGTATTCAAACCCAGAAGTTTTGATTTACAATAAATGGGGAAGTGTGATTTATCAAACAAATAAACCCGTCGTTAATTGGGATGCAACTTATAATGGAAGTGTTGTTTCTTCAGGGACTTATTATTATTTAATCAAGTTTGGTGAAGAAAAGCAGCAACAATCAGGATCATTAACAATAATAAAGTAATAAGATGAATAAGAAGTTTCAATATTTTACAATCGCTACATTATTATTGTTTATTGGTAATGTAGGAGTTTCACAGCAAATTCCATTAAAGAGTTTGTATTTATATAATAGACTCTCTTATAACCCTGCTGAGTCAGGAACTAGAGATTATATCCCTGTGTATTTATCAGGAAGAAAACAATGGATGGGAGTTGAGAATGCACCTGAAACACAGGACGTCTCTTTACATGCTCCTATTGGATCAAAATTAGGACTTGGACTTCAGCTCTATAATGAAGCTACAGGAGTAGCCAATAGAACAGGTGGAGCACTTTCGTTTAGTTATAGAATTAAAACTTCTCAGAAAGGAAACCTAGCTTTTGGATTGTCAGCAATGTTTACTCAATTCAACTTTGATAGAGATAAAATCGTAACACAAAATCCTAATGATCAAACATTGATTAATAACAATCTGAATTATTTTATTCCAGATGCAAGTTTTGGGCTAAACTATTATGGAGACCGCTTCAGGTTAGGATTGTCTGCAGTTAACCTCATAGAGACTAAACAAGACTTAAGTTCTATAGCTGTCGATAATACATTAGATCGCGTTATTTATTTAGATGGAAGCATGAAAATGGGCTTGTCTAATAAATGGGATTTAATACCAAGTTTATTTTCTCGATATATGTTTCAAGCTCCTATTGTTTTTGAAGGAAATGTAAGAGCAATGTATAATGATTTATTGTGGGTTGGAGCTGGATATAGACTACAAGACGCTGTTGTATTTGAAGCAGGAGTCGAATTTAAAAAGTTTGTAGTTGGCTATGCATACGATTATACGCTATCAGATATCAATACCATTAGCAATGGAACCCATGAGATTTTAGTAGGTTATCAAATAAATGTCGATACATCACCTACTACCTCTGCATGGAAAAGAAGAAATAGAATATATACTAACGATAGAAAGTAAGCATATAAATGAAATATTTAATATCTTTTATACTCTTTCTTGGTATTGTTGTTCATGGGCGCACTCAAGTAGAGCTAGCGGATTATCTTTTTGATAATTATGAATATGATTTAGCGATTAAATACTACGAAAAATGTGAATTGCTTCGTCAAGGAGAAGTAAAACGTTTGGGGTTAGCTTATTATTATGTGAATGATTTTAAAAATGCTGATCGAATTTTTGAACAAATTGCAGATGCAAAACAACTCTCGTATGAAGATTCTCTCATTTATGCTGAATCATTAAAGAACAACCGTTATTTTGATGATGCTGCTAAGTATATTCCAAAATCTGCTAAAACAGCATCAGATAAGGCTTTTGTTACAGACTTAAAAAAAGAAATAGACTTTCTCAGGAAGTATTATGCTGAAGATAAGGAAGTAGATGTTTCTCTTTTTGATTTAAAGAAAATTAATAATGGAGCGGCTAATTTTTATGCTAAACCTTTTAAAAGAGGTATCATCTTTATTTCTGAGGATCCAACAAAAGGGAGTAAACTTGTCTTAAAGCAAAGTGATACATTAACCCAAAAAGAAGAGTTGGCTTATGGAACTGCTGTTCGACCTAAAGCTTCGTTGTATTATTATTCAAGCAAAGATGGTAAGCAGGAAATAATAATGCCTGAAGATTTTCATATAGGAGCATTCGATATTGACTATAAAAAGAACCTAATCTATATTACACGAACAGATTATATAAAAAAGTGGTCAAAGTATAAACAAATGCCACATATATGGGTTGGGTTTTTAGATATAGAGAATTTAAGAGTAGAAAATTTACAACCTTTAGAGTTTGATGGATTTAAAAAAGGTATTCCTACAGGACATCCTTGTATCGTTCCTGATACAAATATTATTTATTTTTCTACAAGTATAGAAGGAGGAAAAGGAGGTTTTGATATCTACTCAGCATACCTTAATGGCAAGAAAGTGGATAGTATAAAAAATTTAGGTCCTAATGTTAACACTGAGGGAGATGAGTTTTATCCAACATTGGCGGATTCTAACTTTCTATATTTTACCTCAGATGGTCAGCCTGGTTTTGGTAATTTAGATTTGTATAAAACAGAAGTTAGAGGGTACCATTTTCCAAAAAAGTCGGAAATATTACCAGAGCCATTTAATTCACCTGCTGATGACTTTTGCTTTATCTATTCTAGAGATAAGAAAACAAAAGGATATATTACTTCAAATAGACATGGAGGAATAGGAGATGATGATATCTACCTTTTTAAATTTGGAAAACAATTGATTACTGGGATAGCTAGAGATCAGAATGGGAACATATTGGTCGGAGCATTGGTTCAACTATTGGATTTAGATGGTAATGTTTTGGCTGAAACTTATACAGATGAAAATGGGCGTTATGCATTTAAAGTTCCACCTGGAGAATATGAGTTATTAATTACAACTGAGGATGGTTTTATTTCTCGTCAAAGAATAACAGTGGATGAAAATTGGGATAATAACCAAGATATTAATTTGCAACTAGTTGAAAATAAGGAGGCTGTTGATTTAACTAGTGTTGTAATAGATAGAATCACTGGAGAGCTTTTAAATGATGTTACTATTGAAACATACACAAAAGAAGGTGAAGAATGGGTGCTTAAAGAGTCTGAAATAACTGATGAATCTGGAGTTTGGAAAGTAAACATTCAAAGAAACTTAGATCAAAAGGTAGTATTTAAGCATAACCTATATGAATCTCAAACTGTTGAGATTTTAGCTAAAGATACAGAGAGGGCATCCAAGGTAAATGAAATGTTGATGGGAATAGAAATGAATATGGCAACGCTTTCTGGTCAAGTCATCGATGCTATAACAAATAAACCTGTTGAAAATGCAATGGTAGAGCTGTATGAGGAACAAGAAGATGGGACTTGGAAGAAAGTAGGAAGTGTATTAACAGATAAAGATGGGCGATGGTTACATTCTATTGATAATACTAAAAACTACAAAGTAAATGTAGTTCGAGAGGGGTATGATGATTATAGCTTTAAAGTTCCATCTGTATATAGCATGTCTGAAGAAAAAAGAGCAAGATACCTTAAGAAGTTAGAAACAATGGAATTAAGTCCTTATGTTGGAGAAATTGGTGATATCATTAATATTGATAATATATACTTCGATTTTGGAAAGAGTAATATCAAAGAAGAATCATATGAAATAGTAGATAATCTATATAGATACTTAACGAGAAACAGAACTATAGTTGTTGAACTAAGTGCTCATACAGATTGTATTGGTAGTGATTCTCAAAATATGAGATTATCTAAGAAAAGAGCAGAGTCTTGCTACCAATACCTAATCCAAAAAGGAATAGACAAATCGAGATTAGTTCCTAAAGGTTATGGTAAAACACAGATGTTAAATGATTGTGAGACACAGAAAGCAGATGCTAAGGCAGCTGCGTTAAATAGACGTGTTGAAATAAAATTACTAGATAGGAACCCTACATTCTAATTGAAAAAAAGAAATTAAGTAGCGGAAATAATAACATTGTTCCATCTAAAATGCCAGAATAATAAAGTTCTGGCATTTTTTTATTTGATAAACTAATAAAGAAAAGACTGATTATTAGTATTATAGGGTATGAAGGATAAAAAAAAGTATAATAGTTGATTAATCCAGCAAAAACTAAGAGCATGTAAGAAGCATAAATTGCTTTTTTTGCACCCAATACCTGCGGTAGAGTTTTAGTTTTTTGATCATCCAAGTCAATATCTCTAATATCAAAAGGAATTGTTATAGCTATAATAAAAAGAAACGTAAAGATGAACTGACCAATAATTGAAGTGGAGAATGTTAATTCAGTTTGTAAAAAAGGAATGATGACAGTAGTCACAGCCCAAGTTATTGAGATTAGAAATATTTTTAGAAAAGGAAGGTCTCTTAAAGCTCTTTGGTTCGAAAAGAGTGAAACAGCATAAAGACCTGATACCAATGAAAAAGGAAGAAGAAATAAAAAATCTTGAATAGAGAATAATGTGAAAAACAGGAAAACAGAGCCAAGGCTAGAGAGAAGAACAAAAATAGAAAGGATGTTAATGTTTTTATAAATCCATAGGTGTCGTTTGCTATAATTATTTTTCTTGAAAAAGTGCTTAACCAGCCTTTGTAGGTTGTAAATAGAGAAGGTAGCTAAAAACACTAGAATACAAACATCAATACGGATAGGAAGTTGGTTTATAATATAGGTGTTGAATGTCAGTCCAGCAGCTAAAAAAGCAATCCAAATATTGCTAAAAACAATAAACTCGATGAATCTTCTAAATATTAACAAGGCTTTGGGGTTATATAATAAGCTAGCATTCCTGTTGCGACACCACAAAGTGTTCCAAATAAAGAAGCTTTTACTCTTCTAAATCTTCTTACTTTTTTAAAACCTTCAATATAATATTCGTTGGCCAAGAAAGTTGGGTCAGAAGCAAAACGAGCTTTCATTTTTGGTTTTATCGCTCCTGTAGCCATAGGTATTACAAATGGAACTATAAATTGAGCAAGAGATGGTTGTCTCTTTAAAAGTCCTTTACTAATTTCAGTTCCATTATGGCAAGTGTATCCTTCGCTTAAATAAGTGTCGTATAATGAAACACCTAAACCAATTGCAAATCCAGTTGCCCATGGTCGAGTTGCTTTATATCTAGTGTAAGCATCTTTTTCTCCATAAATAAACATACGCATTTCATATTGTGAATAGTAATGATATATTGAAGTGTCTCTTTTGTATAAAACAGATTCTTGTTCCCCTTCCTTAGTGTAAGAGTAGACTCTAGTTCTTTCAAAAGAAAAAGGTTTAGCTTTACCTGATTTTTTGACAAAGTTAAAGTTAACAAGGTCTTCTGATTTGCTCAAGAACTTCCCCTCATAACTTTTACCATTAAGTAATAGTATTTTATCTTGAGCGTTTAAGGTTTGATATCCTGAAAAAATAAGCAAAAGCACAATGCAATTAAGAAATCTATTCATAGTGGGTGAAATAAGTTTAAACAAAGATAAGCGCTTATTTAAAATGTAAGAAATATGAGGTAATAAATATGTTAAAACTGGTACATTATATATTCTTAGTTGATATATTTGCAAAACTAAAATTGTTGCACTTTTATAACTAAAACATGAGCAAAGATATCTTTTCAAAAAGACACATTGGACCTTCTTTAGAAGACCAAAAAGAAATGTTAACGACAATAGGTGTAAATTCTATTGATGAGTTAGTAGATCAAACAATACCAGCTAATATCAGATTAGAAAAAGAGTTGGATTTAGCTCCAGCATTATCTGAGTTTGATTATTTAGCACATGTAAAAGAATTAGCAGGTAAGAATAAACTTTATAAGTCGTTTATTGGTAAAGGCTATTATGGAACAATTGTTCCGCCAGTTATTCAAAGAAATGTTTTAGAAAACCCAGGTTGGTATACAGCATATACTCCATATCAGGCAGAGATTTCTCAGGGAAGATTAGAAGCATTATTGAATTTTCAAACAATGATTGCTGACCTAACAGGAATGGAATTAGCAAATGCCTCTCTTCTAGATGAAGGAACAGCTGCAGGTGAAGCTATGCTTATGTTTTACAATGGTAGAAGTAGGGCTCAAGCTAAAGCTGGTGTCAATAAATTCTTTGTTGCTGCATCTATTTTTCCACAGACATTAGATGTCTTGAGAACTAGAGCAACACCTTTAAATATAGAGTTGGTTGTAGGAAATCCAGATGAAGTGGAGTTTACTGAAGAATTTTTTGGAGGTATTGTGCAATATCCAGATAATAACGGAGAGGTAAAGTCTTTTGCATCATTTACAAATAAAGCACATCAAATAGGAGCAAAAGTAGCTGTAGCTGCAGATATTATGAGTTTGGTTCTTTTAGAAGCTCCTGGTAATTGGGGTGCTGATGCTGTTGTTGGAACTACTCAACGTTTTGGGGTCCCAATGGGGTACGGAGGTCCACATGCTGCTTATTTTGCAACCAAAGAAGCTTATAAAAGACAAATACCAGGTAGAATTATAGGAGTTTCTGTAGATGCAGATGGTAATAGAGCCTTAAGAATGGCATTGCAAACAAGGGAGCAGCACATTAAAAGAGCAAAAGCAACATCAAATATTTGTACCGCTCAAGCTTTATTGGCTGTTATGGCTGGTATGTATGCGGTTTATCATGGTGGAGAAGGGTTAACATATATTGCCACTTCAATTCATCAGAAAACAACAACCTTAGCGAAAACATTAACAAAGTTAGGAGTAACTATAAGCAATCAACAGTATTTTGATACACTAACTATACAAATAGATGCTAAAGCAGTAAAGGTTGAAGCAGAAAAGAATGAAATGAACTTCTTCTATGGAGAAGGAATAGTTCAAATCAGCATAGATGAGACTACAACAATTCATGATTTACAAAAAATTGTAGCTGTTTTTGCTAAAGTTGCAGGTAAAGAAAATATAGCATTAGTTATCTCCAACGAATTAAGCTTATCAGATGATTCGCTTAGAAAGGATGAAATATTAAAAGATGAAGTCTTTAACAAGTATCGCTCTGAAACAGAGATGATGCGTTATTTAAAATCATTGGAAAACAAAGACTTGTCTCTTGTACATTCTATGATTTCTCTAGGATCATGTACAATGAAGTTAAATGCCGCAAGTGAATTAATGCCAATTACATGGCCTGAGTTTGCGAATATGCACCCGTTTACACCTCTGGAGCAAACACTTGGATTCCAAGAAATGATTACGAACTTAGATCATGACTTAAGCGAAATTACTGGTTTTGCTAAAATGTCGATGCAACCAAATAGTGGTGCTCAAGGGGAGTATGCAGGATTAATGGTTATTAGAGCATACCACTTAGATCATGGAGACGATCAGAGAACAGTATGTTTAATACCATCATCTGCTCACGGAACTAACCCTGCAAGTGCTGTAATGGCAGGAATGAGTATTGTCGTGGTTAATTGCGATGAACAAGGAAATATAGATGTAGAAGATTTAAGAGCAAAGGCAGAAGAGCATAAAGATACTTTAGCTGCGTTAATGGTGACATATCCTTCAACACATGGAGTGTATGAAGATTCAATTACGGAGATAACATCGATTATTCATGAAAATGGAGGATTGGTATACATGGATGGTGCCAATATGAATGCTCAAGTAGGATTAACAAATCCAGGTAATATTGGGGCGGATGTTTGTCACTTAAATTTACATAAAACATTTGCAATACCACATGGAGGTGGAGGGCCTGGAGTAGGTCCAATTGGAGTAGTAGATAAATTAGTGCCTTACTTACCTAGCAATCCAATTATAACAACAGGAGGAGACAAAGCGATAACAGCTGTTAGTTCTGCCCCATGGGGAAGTGCTTTGATTTTGTTGATTTCTTATGGATACATTAAAATGTTAGGAGCTGAAGGATTGAAACAATCAACAGAAACAGCAATATTGAATGCTAATTACATGAAAACGTTATTAGAAAAAGGCTTTGAAGTACTGTATACTGGAAAAAATGGAACCGTTGCTCATGAAATGATTTTGGATTGTAGAGGCTTTAAAAAAGAAGCAGGAATAGAAGTTGTTGATATCGCTAAACGTTTAATTGATTATGGATTTCATGCTCCTACAGTTAGTTTCCCAGTAGCTGGTACCTTAATGATAGAACCTACAGAGAGTGAGTCTAAGGCGGAGTTAGATTTATTCTGTGATGCAATGTTGTCAATCAGGGCAGAAATAAATGCTGTTGCCACTGGAGAAGCAGATGCTTCAAATAATGTGTTAAAAAATGCTCCTCATACTGCTGAGTTAGTAATTTGTGGTGAATGGGAATTCCCTTATACAAGAGAGCGTGCAGTTTATCCATTTAAGTCGAGTATTAGTAATAAGTATTGGGTACCTGTAAGAAGGGTAGATGACGCTTATGGAGATCGTAACCTAATTTGTAGCTGTACCCCAATTGCAGAGTATGCTTAAACAAAATTTGTAGTCCTTTATGTCGCTCTATTTTATGATCGACATAGAGGATTAGAATATACTTTAGAATCAAAATGAAACAGTTAATAGTCTTTTTAATCGTTATACCTTCATTGTTAAGTTGCGCTACTTCAACGACCACTGACGATACTAATGAAACAGTTGTTGAAAGTAGTTCTAAAGATAATAAGGTCCCAAATGGAGAATTCATTCAGAAATATCCTTCTGGAGCAGTCCAAATCAAGGGAGAAATGCGCAACGATAAACGTGTTGGACTTTGGACTGCTTATTATGAAAATGGAGGTAAGCAGAGTGAAAGCACATACCAAAATGGAGTTTTGCATGGCCGAACAGCCTCGTTTTATACCAATGGACAAGTGCGTTATATTGGATATTTTCTCGGCGGGAAAAAAGATGGTAAGTGGGAATTTTATTCTGAAAGTGGCAAATTTGACAAAAGTGAAATGTATGTGAAGGGTAAGCTTTCAGAAAAAAACAAAGAATAAGTTGTAAGTATTTGTTTTTCAAATCAACCAATGAAGTAAAATACTATGAAGTCTTTTATTTCTATTCTATTGTCTATTCCTGTTTATGTGGTAACTTTCTCTCAGGTGCCTAAAAACATAATTACCGAACATTTTACAAATACAGTATGCAGTATTTGTGCGTCAAAGAACCCCCAATTGAATGATAATTTATCGGATAATCCGTCAGTTTTGAGAATTTCATATCACCCAAGTTCACCATATGCTTCTTGTATCTTAAATCAACATAATGTGTTAGGAAATGATACTAGGACTAATGCTTATAATATATATGGAGGAACGCCAAGAATTGTAATTCAAGGAGATGTGCAGTCACCAAGCGTAAATTTTTCTAGTACTTCATTATTTGATGCTTATCAAAATGAGTCAACTTTTGTTACAATTGATGTTACGTTAGATACTGTTTCTGTTCAAGATTCGATTAAAGTAATCGTTAAAACAACTTTAGTTGTTCCAATTCCAGCTGGTGGAGAGGTTTATAGCTTATATTCAGGTATAGCTGAGGATACTATTTTTTATAATGCTCCTAATGGTGAAAACAAACATATAAATGTTTTTAGAAAAGCATTAAATGGAAATTCTGGGACAACTATAAATTTACCGTCAACAGTAGGAGATTTTTTAGTAAACGAGTTTATTGTTGAAAAAGATTCGGATTGGAATATTAGTAGAGTTTTTGCTTATGCATTAATCCAAAAAGGGAGTAATATGGAGGTTGAACAAGTCGGTAGTAGTACTCCTATTTTTGAAAATATGACACTTTCAGTTGAAGATGAGAAGGATGATACTATGGAGCTTGTTCTAATAAATAATCAAGAAGAGCTCAATATTAAAACAAAGAAGTTCCGTGAATACAGTTATTACAGTCTGTATAATTTTTACGGGCAATTACTCCTAAGCGGACTGCACCTTAATAATTATTCTAGTGTTTCGATTTCAAGTCTTCCTCCTGGGGGGTATGTTTTAAAAGTTGAGGATAAGAGTAAAGTGACCTCACAAAAGTTTTTAAAACTTAATTAACTGAGCAAGATTAACTTTTTGTATCTTGGGTTGCAGATATGGAAATAACCCTAGCAAACAATAAGAAAATTAACTTGTCTAACCCAATAGATATATCTATTCCTTTAGATGGGAATAGCACAACAGCTTGGTATGTTGAGCATGCTAGCATAGAGCCCGTTAGAGGAGATGGTTTTGTGGGAAAAGTTGCTGAAGGAGGAAGTGTGAATTTTAATAATATAGTTTTTAACCCACATGGGCATGGAACTCATACAGAATGTGTAGGGCATATTACCTCAGCGTTCCACTCAATTAATCAAACACTCAAAACATTTCATTTTGATGCGAAACTAGTAACAATTTCTCCTGCAGAATATAAAGGAGAAGAAACAGAGTGGCAAAAAAAAGGAGACCATTTAATCACAAAAGAACAGTTGGTAAAACAATTGAATGGAAGTCCAGTTCCTGAGGCATTAATTATTAGGACGAATCCAAATAGAATAGATAAACTGATAAAAAGCTGGAGTGAAACTAATTGGGCATATTTAGAAGAAACAGCAGCAGCTTATATTGCAGAATTAGGAATAAGACACCTCTTAATCGACCTTCCTTCAGTGGATCGAGAGTTTGATGGAGGTCAACTGTTGGCGCATAAAGCTTTTTGGAAATACCCAATTGAGCCCCGTTTAGGAGCGACTATAACAGAGATGATATATGTTCCCAACACTATTGTAGATGGAGAGTATTTCTTGAATCTTCAAATTGCTAGTTTTGAAAATGACGCTTCGCCAAGTAAACCAGTTTTGTTTGAGTATTTGGGATGATTTTGCTTAAAAACTAAAATATAAATAGACCTCAATTTCAATCCAAAAATATATCTTTGTCAAACAATGCAGTTCAGTAAGATTATAGGGCAAGAAGAGGTTAAAGCGCATTTAATAGATACCGTTAAAGGTCAACGCATAAGTCATGCTCAATTGTTTTTAGGGCCAGAAGGCTCAGGAAGTCTTGCTTTGGCAATTGCTTATGCGCAATATATTTTATGTAGCGATAAACAAAATGGTGATGCTTGTGGAAAGTGTCCATCTTGTTTGAAGGTTCAGGGATACAGTCACCCAGATTTGCATTATTCATTTCCAATTCATTTGGCAAAGTCTACAAGAACTTCAGATGATGTTTTTGTTGAATGGAAAAAGCAATTAGAAGCATCGCTCTATTTTGGTTTACAAGATTGGTATAGTGCTTTAGGAAATGATAATAAGCAAGGAACAATTGGAACAGATGAAAGCCAGAAAATTGTTAAAAAGATTAGTTTAAAGTCTTTTGAAGGAGGGTATAAAATTCTCATTATGTGGATGCCAGAGTTAATGAATAACCAAGCTGCCAATAAGTTGCTAAAAATCATTGAAGAGCCTCCAAAAAATACTTTATTTTTATTGGTGTCAGAAAATCAAGAAAATATCATTTCAACGATTTTATCCAGAACGCAATTGGTAAAAATTCCAAGACTTAAAGAAAAGGAGTTGAGCCAATACCTTGTTCAACATGATGGATTAATGCAAGAAGAAGCCGATACTTATGCGCATTTGGCAGAGGGAAATGTTAGTCTAGCCTACTCATTAATGGAAGATAAAGAGTCCGCATCATTTAACCTTGACAACTTTATCAAGTGGATGCGCTTGTGTTATACTAGAAATGTAGGAGAAACCATCGATTGGGTTGATGGAATGGCTGGAGCTGGAAGAGAAGCTCAAAAAAACTTTCTTGTATTTGCGTTAAGTATGTTTAGGCAAAGTATTGTTGGACATTATGCTGATTCAGATTTAGTGATTCTAACAGATGCTCAACGCCAGTTTTTAAATAAGTTTTCGCCTTTTATTAACCACAAAAACATTGTGGTTTTAACTCAAGTCTTAAATGATGCTCATTATCATTTAGAGCGTAATGCTAACCCCAAAATATTGTTCTTAGATGTTTCTCTAAAAGTATTTGCTTATTTGAAGAGAAAGTAAGGCATCTTTAAAGCTAAGTTAACATTAACTTAATCTAATTCTTTCACATTTGTGGAAATAAATTGCTTATGAGAAACTTAGCTGGTGTAATAGTGTTAAAGCATTATTGGTTTTTGTTCTTTTTTGTGTCTATTTTTTTGTTTAGTTGTACTAAAGATAGACTGTATGTTCCAGAAGAAAACAATTCTGGGAATACATTAGAAATTGGGTATGGAAGTATTGTAATTAATGAATTTGTTGCAAAAGGGTCAGCCAATATTAATGAATTTGGTACCGCTGAAGATTGGGTAGAACTATATAATAATACACAAAAAACAATTCAAATTGGGAGCAACGAATTATTTTTAACAGACGATTATTCTGGAAACCCATTACAGTATGCATTACCAGCAATGAGTATAGGTCCAAATAGTTATGTAATGGTTTGGGCAGATCAGATGGACACTGTTGCTAATGCTATTCATGCGAATTTCAAACTCTCCTCTTCAGGAGAAAGTATTGGAGCTTTTCTCGTTAAAGATGGGATAACAACTACCCTAGATACAATTACTTATGAGTTACAAACAGTGGATGCCGTTAGTAATGCTAGAATTCCAGATGGAACAAATAATTGGGGGATTTTAAATACTCCTACACCTAATGCCTCAAACAATTAATTATGAAAGTATATCTATTGTTATTGCTTCCGTTCTGCCTTAATGGAGGAACTATAGAAAAAATAAAGCCAGTAGCTACATTTAATGTTGAAGTAAGTGAACCTTCTGATATACAATACGATGAAGAGCTTAAGTCGTTTTGGATTGTTAGTGATAATGGCGTGTTAAAAGAATGTGATTTAGAAGGAAAATCACTTCGAAAAGCAGGATTTAAAGGTATTGATTTTGAAGGTGTAGAAATTGTTGGTGATTATGTGTTGGCAATGAATGAAACAAATAGAAAGGTTCATTTTTTTGACAAAAAATCATTGAAATTAGAAAAAACAATTCAACTATCATATGGAGGAGGTAGAAACAAAGGGTTCGAGTCGATTGCATTTAATGAAAAAAAACAACAGTATTACCTCTTTACAGAAAAAGACCCTTCATATTTGTTTATTTATAACAAATCATTTCAATTAGAAAACCAAATAGAGCTATTTATTTCAAGTGATATTTCTTCAGCAAGATGGTATGATGGAAAATTATGGTTGTTGAGTGATGAGGATCGTCAAATTTATTTGTTGGATGATAGCTATAAAGTTGTTAAAACATATGAAATACCAGTTATTAACCCTGAGGGAATAGCATTTGTTAATGGTGATTTGTATGTTGTTTCAGATGACTTTGAGAAGATGTATGTTTTTAAAACCCTGAAATAATAAAGAGATGAAGTTTTATAATCAATTAATTGTTTTATCTGTATTTGCTCTTTTTTCAGAAGTTAGTTTCAGCCAACTAACTTTATCTAATGGAAAACATAGCCTTGAAATTACTGGAGCTGTGTCAACGTATTTTAACTATCGGTTTTATAAAGATTCTTTGAATGGGAGTCCAGTTACGAATTATAAGAAAAACCGTTATAAATTAAGAGATGCACAAGTTCAGCTTGAAGGTAGGATAGGTAACGATTACGAATATGAGTTACAATTTGATTTAGCGAATATAAATGGAACTT
>JAUHZI010000204.1 GCA_030426105.1 Bacteroidia bacterium
TGTAAAATATCTAAAGGGTTATCATCTAAAATTGTTTCTTCAGTTTCGTTTTTAGAAGCGCTTACACTTAAAATCATTCCTAATGCGAAACATGTCATCCAAATAGAGGTACCTCCACTACTAATTAGCGGGAGTGTTTGTCCTGTTACTGGTAAAATATTCACTGCTACTGCCATGTTAATCATTGCTTGAAAAACAATAGGAATTCCCACACCAACAACCAACAAGGTTGCAAATATGGTAGTAGCCTTTTTGGCGGTTATTAAAATTCTGAAAAGCAATAAAAAATAAATAAATATTACCACTATTGCTCCTGCAAAACCATATTCTTCAACAATAATTGCATAAATAAAATCAGAAGAAGATTGGGGTAAAAAGTTTTTTTGCACACTTTTTCCTGGCCCTTTCCCTATCACTCCTCCTGTTGCAATTGCTATTTTAGCTTTTTCTACTTGATAATCTTCTTCACCATCTGGTTGAGAGAAGCTTTCAATCCTGCTTTTCCATGTATTCACACGGTTAGGCATTGCTTCGGGAAATGCCTTAGCTACTAAGATGAAAAATAGAAAAGCAAAAAGACCTATTCCTAATATATATCCTATATATTTTAATGGATATCCCCCAATGAACGATACCATTAAAATCATAAAGAACACCATAGCTGTGGTTGAGAAGTTTGCTGGTAATATTAACACTAGCACTAAACCTACAGGTAGCCACAACTGTAATAGACTTTCTTTAAAAGAAATTACTTTTTCTTTATTTTTTGCCAAGTAACGTGCAACATATACCATTAACACTAAGCCCGCCAATGTAGAGGTCTGAAATCCAATACCTACAAACGGAATACGAATCCATCTACTTGCATTGGCTCCTCCAATAGTAGTTCCTTGTGCCAAGGTAAAAACCAACAATAAAACAACAACAGGTAGCATTAAAACAGAGCCTCCACTAAAATATCTGTATGGAATTTTATGCACTCCATAAATTACCGCAAACCCGGTAATCAACAATACAATATGCTTTACCAAATGTCCTAAGGTAGAACCGTTACCAACTACATACACCAAATTGGTACTTGCACTATATATTGGCATAAATGAAAATATTGCCAACACTGCAACTATAGCCCAAATGGCTCGGTCTCCTTTTATATGTCGAAAGATGTTTTTCATCAATCTTTAATGTGCGTTATATATTTCTTACAGCTTCTTTAAACTTTCTTCCTCTATCTTCATAGCTTTCAAATAAATCGAAACTAGCACATGCTGGTGACAACAATACTGTATCTCCTTTTTGCGCTACTTTATAAGCTACTTTTACTGCTTCTTCTGCACCGGCTGTTTCCACCATTACATCTACTACATTAGCAAAAGTGTCTATGATTTTTTGATTATCTAATCCTAAACAAACTATCGCTTTTACTTTTTCTCTAACTAGAGGTAATAAATCTGTATAATCATTTCCTTTATCAACTCCTCCTACAATCCAAACTGTTGGATTATCCATACATTCTAATGCGTAAAAAGCTGCATTTACATTGGTAGCTTTACTATCGTTAATGAATTCAATTCCATTTACTTTTTGCACTTTTTCTAAACGGTGTTCTACACCTTCAAAATCAGACAGGCTTTCTGCGATTGTTTCTTTTCTTACTTTTAACAACCTTGCAGCCATAGATGTAGCCATTGCATTTTTAGTGTTGTGCTTTCCTTGTAATGTTAGTTCAGAAACCTTCATTAATTTTTCTTCTGTATTAAATTTCATTATTATTGTGTCTTGTCTTAAAAAAGCCCCGTACTCTAATTCTTTTTCCATTGAAAATGGCACTAGCGTTGCTTCTGTTTTATTATTTTTTAACCAAGTTTGAATTGCTTCATCATCGGCGTCGTATATTAAAAAATCATCTTTTGTTTGATTTTTTGTAATTCTGAATTTTGAGTTTATATAGTTTTCAAATTCATATTCATATCGATCTAAATGATCTGGTGTTATATTTGTAATTATTGCAATATGTGGCTTAAACTTTTCAATTCCATCTAACTGAAAACTGCTTAATTCCAACACATATCCGTCATACTTATCATCAACCACTTGTTCAGCGAAGCTATCTCCTATATTTCCTCCAACTCCTACATTTAAGCCTGCTTTTTTTAACGCATGATGTATTAGCATCGTTGTGGTTGTTTTACCATTTGAGCCTGTAACTCCCACAATGGTTGCATTGGTAAATTCCGAAGCGAATTCTATTTCTGAAATCACTTTAATTCCTTTTGAAACTAACTTTTGCACAAGTGCAACTTTTTCTGGAATTCCAGGACTTTTCATCACCACATCAGCATTTAGAATTTTATCTTCTGTATGCTGATTTTCTTCAAAATCGATTGAATTATGTAAAAGAACTTTTTTATACCGTTCTGCTATACTTCCTTTATCTGAAACAAAAACTTCATACCCTTTTTGTTTTCCTAAAAGCGCTGTTCCTACACCACTTTCTCCTCCTCCAAGCACAACTAATCTTTTCATTTATCTTAACTTCAATGTTACTATGGCAAATACCGCTAACAAAATTCCTACAATCCAAAAGCGTACTACAATTTTACTTTCGTGATAATTTAGTTTTTGATAGTGATGATGTAGAGGAGACATTTTAAATATTCGTCTTCCTTCTCCAAACTTCTTCTTTGTGTACTTAAACCACGAAACTTGTAGTATTACCGACAAATTCTCAACCACAAATATTCCAGCTAAAACTGGTAGTAATAATTCTTTTCTTATGGCAATTGCTATAACCGCTATGATACCCCCAATAGTTAAACTTCCAGTATCACCCATAAACACTTGTGCTGGATAAGTATTATACCATAAAAACCCAATCAATGCTCCTGCGAAAGCTAAAATAAAAACGGTCATTTCTCCAGATTTTGGAATGTACATTACATCTAGATAATCTGCAAAAATGATATTCCCTGATACCCAAGCAAAAATTGCCAGTGTTATCACCATAATTGCTGATGATCCTGCTGCTAAACCATCAATACCATCAGTTAAATTTGCGCCGTTTGAAACTCCCGTGACAATAAAAACGGTAACAAAAATGAAAATTATCCATCCATATTTTTCATATCCATCTCCTAAGAAACTCAATGCTTTAGCATAGTCTAATTCATTGTTTTTCAAGAAAGGAACTGTTGTTTTTGTTGACTTGTGCGCCTCACCAAACACTTTCTTTTTACCATCAACTTGCACAACTTGTTCTGAAGTAGGTAATTGTTCTTTTATGGTTACATCTTGGTGAAAATACAGCATAGATCCCACGATTACACCTAATCCTATTTGTCCTAAAACCTTAAACTTTCCTTTTAATCCAGCCTTATCTTTTTTAAATACTTTGATATAATCATCAGCAAAACCAATAAGCCCCATCCAAACAGTAGTTATTAATAGAATAATGATGTATATATTTTCTAGTTTTGCTAAGAACAATACAGGAATTAATGTTGCAAGGATTATAATTACACCTCCCATAGTTGGTGTTCCTGCTTTTTGTACTTGTCCATCTAAACCTAAATCCCTTACTGTTTCACCTACTTGTTGCCTTCTTAAGTAATTGATGATTTTTTTACCAAAAATGGTTGATATCAACAGAGATAATATGAACGCCATTGCAGATCGAAATGTGATAAACTGAAACACACTTGCCCCTGTTAAGCTAAATTCACTTTCTAAATATTGAAATAAATAATATAGCATTCGTTAGTGTTTTTTTAGTTGATTAAAATAGTTGGTTACTTCTTCTAAATCATCAAAATGATGCCTAACACCATTAATTTCTTGGTAGGTTTCATGACCTTTTCCTGCAATAAGTACAATATCTCCTGAAGTTGCTAGTTTACAAGCTGTTTTAATAGCTTGTCTTCGATCTACTATTGATAGTGTTTTTTTATAATTCTCTGCCGCAACTCCTATTTCCATTTCATCAATTATTGATTGCGGATCTTCTGTTCTAGGATTATCGGAGGTAAAAACAACTTGATCACTTAACTGAGATGCTATTAATGCCATTTTTGGGCGCTTCGTTGTATCTCTATCTCCGCCACAACCTATAACTGTAATTACGGTTTCATTACCTGTTCGAATGTCATTAATAGTTTGTAATACATTTTTTAATGCATCAGGTGTATGCGCATAGTCTATTATTGCCGTAACTCCTTCATCTGAAACTGTGTACTGAAATCTTCCACTTACACTTTCTAGTTCACTTACGATTCGTAAAATCTCTATCTTTTCAAGCCCTAACAACTCTGCTACTCCATATATAGCTAACAAGTTATATGCATTAAATTCTCCTATTAACTTTATCCAAACTTCTACTCCGTTAATTGTTAACAAAGTTCCTGAAAGACGTTTCTCTAATACTTTTGCTTTAAAATCTCCAATTGTTTTAAGTGCATAAGTTTGTTTATTTGCCTTCGTGTTTTGCAGCATTATTTGCCCATTTTTATCATCGATATTCACCAAAGCAAATGCTGATTTTGGTAACGAATCAAAAAACGATTTTTTTACATCACGATATTCCGCAAATGTTTCGTGATAATCTAAATGATCGTGAGATAGGTTCGTAAACACACCTCCAGTAAACTCTAATCCTTCCGTACGTTTTTGATGAATTCCATGAGAGCTTACTTCCATAAAACAATAATCAACCCCTGCCTCAACCATTTTTGATAAATATTTATTTATCGCTACTGAGTTTGGTGTTGTGTGCGTTGCCTTATATTCTTCATCATCAAC
>JAUHZI010000205.1 GCA_030426105.1 Bacteroidia bacterium
TCAAGAAATGTAATTGAAGACTTGATCGCAGAATCTTCTGACATCGAATTAATAAAATCGTGCGCAGACCCCGTAGAAGCTTTTAAAGCAATTAGAGAAGAACACATAGATTTGGTTTTTCTTGACATCGAGATGCCTAAAATGGATGGTATGGAAATGATTCGTTCTTTAAATCCATTACCACAAGTAATTTTAGTTACCTCTCATACTGAATACGCTTTAGAGTCATACGAATACAATGTTACCGACTTTATTCAAAAACCTATTACTCTTCCTCGTTTTCTTAAAGCTGTAGAAAAAGCTAAGGCTCGTTTTGAAGACAATAGAGCTGATATTAGCACTAAAGACAAAACAATTTTCATCAAGACCGATTCTAAGTTAGTACAAATTAACACCGAAGACATCTTATGGATTGAAGCATTAGGAAACTACATGCGAATCTTTACTCAAGATGATAAGTTCACGATATTGAGCACAATGAAGGACATTGTATCTAAGTTACCAGCAGACCAATTCACTAGGGTACACCGTTCTTTTGTGATTCGAGTTGATAAAATCAAATCAATTGAGGATAATTATATTTTAATAAAAGACAAGCAAATAAGTATAGGGAAAGCATACAAAGATGACTTATCTAAAAAGCTTAACCTTTTATAAAAAAACACTAAAAATAAGAAGCCAACTTTCGAGTTGGCTTTTTTATTTCAAGAATTCAATATTTCGCTTTAAACCACTAAACTTGGTTCGTTTTACTGCCGACTTTCTAAAAATTTCCTGAAATAAAGGTTGCTCAATTTCCTCCCAATCAGATTTAGTTAGCTTCAACAAATCTGGGTGTGGCTCAAACCAAGATTCATTGTGCTGTAATGAAAAACGATTCCAAGGACAAACGTCCTGGCAAATATCACACCCAAACATCCAATCTTCAAACATCCCTTTTACCTCAACAGGAATTGCATCTTTCAACTCTATTGTGAAATAAGAAATACATCGACTTCCATCTACAACATAAGGCTTAATTATCGCTCCTGTAGGACAAGCATCAATACACTTTGTGCAAGTCCCACAAAAATCTTTAATTGGAGTTTCATTATATTCTAATTCTAAATCCAATAGCAACTCTGCAATAAAGAAGAATGATCCTTGCTGTTTATTAATTAAATTAGCGTTTTTACCTATCCAACCCAACCCTGATTTTTTAGCCCAAGCTTTATCTAAAACGGGGGCTGAATCTACAAAGTAACGACCACCAACCTCTCCTATTTCATCTTGAATAAACGTAAAAAGTTCTTTTAACTTCACTTTGATTAGCGTATGATAATCTTTCCCATATGCATATTTCGATATTTTTGGTGCGTTTGGGTCTTCTTGACGCTCCTCTGTATAATAATTATACAATAGAGAAACCACACTTTTTGTACCTTCAACCAACAAACGAGGATCTAAACGTTTATCAAAATGATTGGCCATATATCCCATTTCACCATGAGCATTCATTTTAAGCCATGCTTCCAGCCTTGGGGCCTCTTCTTCCAAAAAATCAGCCTTTGAAACACCAACAAAAGAAAAGCCTAATTCAAAAGCTTTATCTTTTATTAATCTCGTATTCTTAATGGTTTGCACAATACAAAACTAAACATTACAAATTTCAATTGTAAAGAGATTATCCTTTTTATTTTTTTTTAAATTAGAACAGCTATATTTATACTGATGAAAGATTCTACTACACACAAAAAAATGCTTCCTTATGTGATTGAAGACATCAAAGAATGGCCGATATACACAATAAGTCAAGACAAAGAAAGGTATCTTCAAGAAATCATATCCAAGACTAAAAAAGAAACACTGAGCCGTTTAAAAAAGGAAAAAGACTTGCTCAACGAAATTAATACAATTCGTTATCAAGAACTGATTCGATTAAAACAAAATCCATGGCAATCAGATAAACCTAGTGAACTAGAGTTTTGGAAACAAAAAAAGAAAGACATTATTGCTATTTCAGCAATAGAAGACCAAGCTGAACGAAGGGCAGAGTTAGAAAAACAACTAGATGGTATATTAGATTTGTACGCCAATGAAATAGTCGCCAATTTCGACCCAGCAAAATATAAAGTTGCTCGAAAAATCTTACCATTTGTTTTTTCAAGGCTTCTCAATACTTTCCCTGGTAAACTGTATAAATTATTTGCTCCAGCCAAATCTATTCATGAAAAGCTTCAACTCAATGGAGAGATTGAGCAAATTCGGGAACTTTCAACCCAAGGTACAATTGTTTTTGTTCCAACACATTTTAGTAATCTAGACTCACCAACAATTGGTATGGCAATCAATGGAATTGGCCTTCCTGCCGTAACCTATGGGGCTGGAATTAACCTCTTCACCATCAAACTACTATCCAATTTTATGAACAATTTAGGTTCCTATAAAGTTGACCGTAGACGTCGAAATGAGGTGTATTTAAAAATGCTTAAAAATTACTCTACAATAGGGCTAACAAGAGGTGTGCATAGTTTATTTTTCCCAGGGGGAACACGTTCTCGATCTGGAGCAATTGAAGACAAGTTAAAACTTGGGCTTTTAGGAACAGCGATTGAAGCTCAACAGCTAAACCTCATAAATAAAAAAGATGAAAAAATCTTTGTTGTGCCTGTTGTACTGAACTACCATTTCGTAATGGAAGCCAACAAATTAATCACTGAGCACTTAAAAGCTGAAGGTAAAGAGAATTATTTGAGTGAGGATGAATTTAAGAACTCCTTTAAAACAACTAAGTTCCTCTATAAATTCTTTACAGCTACGCCAAAGATTATTATTTCTTTTGGAAAACCTATGGACGTACTTGGTAATGAAGTTGACTTTGATGGAAACAGCTTTAATAAGATTGGGCAAAAAGTCAATATTGAAGATTTCTTTACAACTGAGGATCAACTAACTGAAAACAAACAAAGAAACCGAGTTTATACAGCCAGACTTGCTGAAAAAATAACTCAAGCATTTAAAGAGAATAACATTGTTTTCACAAGCCATTTAGTTGCTTTTGTTGCTTTCGAAATCATCAAGAAACGCCATCAGCAATTGAGTATCTATGAAATACTAAGGCTACCTAAAGAGGAGCTTACAATTGACTATAATAGCTTTGAAAAAGGTGTTCAAAAAATGAAAGATTTGCTTCTTGAATTAAAAGCAAAAAAGGCTTTAAAACTTTCTGAAGAAATCTATAAGGATACACGATTTATTATTAACAATGGAATAAAGTTTTTGGGAACATATCACCCTAAACCTGTCTTAAAAAAATCAAAACAAAAAACAATTCTAATCAGCGATATGAAACTTTTATATTTTTATCGCAACCGATCTTTAGGGTATGATATAGAGAATAAACTTTCTTAAATTATGATCAAGAAAACTGTAGGAGTAATAGGTGCTGGTAGTTTTGGTACCGCTATAGCTAATTTATTAGCAGAAAACAATGATGTAATTCTATTTGCTAGAAACGAAAAAGTTGTAGAGAACATCAACACCAAACGTTTACACAAAAATCAAGAAATTAACCTTCGTATCACAGCCACTAATGTTCCAGAAGAAATAACTTCCAAATGTGACTTGATTTTCCCAATAGTGCCGTCAAGTAGTTTCAAAATGATGTTACAAACATTTAGAGAGTACTTAACTCCTAAACATATTTTAATCCATGGAACTAAAGGATTACATATCGAAAAAGAGCTCAATAAAGATTTAACACTGAGCAAAGACGAAATCTCAACCATGTCTGAATTAATCTTAAAAGAAACAGGTGTAGTAAGAGTTGGTTGTTTAGCTGGACCTAATTTAGCAACAGAAATTGCTGAAAAACAAATTGCTGCCGCTGTTGTTGCAAGCGAATATGATGAAGTAATAGAATTAGGAAAAAAAGCATTAGCATGCAATCGTTTTATGGTCTATGGCAGTAATAAAACGGTTGGAATTGAACTTGCTGGAATTTTGAAGAATTATATCGCCATAGCTTCTGGACTTGCTTCTGGATTAGGGTATGGAGATAATGCTAAAGCCTTATTAGTAACGCGTGGTATGACAGAAATGATATACATTGCTCGTTCATTAGGCTATAGCCCAGAAGCTTTTTTAGGAATAGCGGGAATCGGTGATTTAATGGCTACTTGTAGTAGTAAACTAAGTCGTAACTTTAGAGTTGGTTACTTTTTAACTCAAGATAAAAATCTAGATGACATTATAGAAGAAATTGGGGAAGTAGCTGAAGGAGTAAAAACACTCCAACTAATTAAGGCTTTGAGCAAATATGGTTTTAAAGCTCCTATTGCCAATGTATTGTATAATATCATTTTTGAAGGCATGGAAATCAAAAAAGGTATCAATTATTTAATGAACCTTAATGTAGAAGCTGATGTAGATTTTTTGAAATAATCTTATAGGGTAAAGAGCCTACACTTCAAAATAAGAGAATCTGGAAGATTACTATTTGTCGCATTAAATTCGGTGACCGAACTTGCACCACGTTTATAGAAACTAGATGATTGATCTACAGAAAACCAAAAATCGCCCTCATAATATTTAAAATTTTGACTTCCTGGCATTGTCTTATACTTTACAACCAAAAATATAAAAACGACAATGCCTAACAGCACAAAAACACTAACCTATAGCACTAGAAAACAGCTAATTAACAAAAGAAACAGTTGTTTTACAATTTCAATTCTTAGAAATTTAAGGCTTGAGAAGAGCCCTAAATATATACTTCAAAATACGAAGCGAAAAAAGGGCTAAAAAAACCAA
>JAUHZI010000034.1 GCA_030426105.1 Bacteroidia bacterium
GTTCCGTTTGCATCTTTAACAGTGAAATCATTGGAGATTGTTCCAATTTTAAATTCAAAAGAAAGGGGGTAATTAAATTGGTTGATGTTTGTTTCTACTAAACTATCGTCAAGTAAATCAGTTGAATGTGCCATGTATATATAATTTATTAGGGTTTTACAAGTTCGTTTATTTTTCCTTTTTCGGAAAGTAAGATAGCGATATTTTTTGTGCTCTCAAATCGGGATAAGATGATAATTAAAATTACAGTAATTGGAACACTGATAACCATACCAAAAACGCCCCAAATATTTCCCCAGATTGTTAAGGAAAGGATCACAACAAGTGAACTTACATTGAGGGAATTACCAACAATTTTAGGTTCTAATATATTCCCTACAACAACTTGAATAGCACCTACCAATGTTAAAATTAGAAGAGAAGGCGTAAATTCTCCAAACTGTAATAAAGCAATAACAGTAGGAAATAAGGTCGCAATTAAAGAACCGATAGTTGGAATAAAGTTTAATAGAAAAATCAAAAATGCCCAGAATAAAGGAACGTCAATTCCTATAATTAATAGTACAAAGTAACTTAATGTACCAGTAATTAAGCTTACCAAAGTTTTTAGAGTGATGTAACTACTAATTGATCGGTCAATATCTGTTAATAGAGCTTTTGCCTCTTCATAAGATTGTGGAGTAGAGTAGATATACTTTAGTTTATTACTAGAAGCAGATTCTTCCATAAAGATAAAGAGAACATAAATTAAAATCATAAAAACAGTACCAAAAGCAGTACTTATAGAGTTTACAATATCTTTAATGATTTCACTAAAATCAAAATCAACAAAAAAATCAGCAAATAAATCTTCAATATCGATTGAAAATGTGGTGTTAATCAGTTGAGCGACATGTTCAACATTGTTTTCATAAATGGGAATAGAATTTTTCAATTCATTAATATTACTAGCCAGGATTGAAATAGAAAAGCTGATTACTCCAAATACTAAGACAGAAGCTAAACTTGTTTTTATCCAGCGTGGGATGTATTGTTTTATCCAGTCTGCTTTATCAAAAAAATTGCGAATCTCTTTAACAATAAACCAAATAATCACGGCAAGTATCAATGGAATTAAAATATCCTTAGTAATGATTAAAAGAGTAATAATAGCTCCTATGATCAAGAATAAACTTGCTAACTTGATGACTTTCATGCTTTTTCGAGGTTTAAATAGGCTTCAATTGTAGCATAAATATAGTGTAAATCATCCGTAGAAATACAATAAGGAGGAACAATAACAATAACATTACCTAATGGACGTAATAAAATACCTTTAGTAAGGAAGTATTTATAGGCATCTTTTCCTTTATTGTTAAAGTAAGATGTTGCTTCTGCTGTTTTTAATTCAATTGCAGCTATTGTCCCCAAGCATCTAGCCTCATTAATGAGTGGATGTTGATTTAGTCTTTCAGTTAATTCTTGTTGTAACATAGAGATACGCTCAACATTATCCCAGGTATGTTGTTCTTCAAATAAATCCAAAGCTCCATTGGCAGCTGCACAAGCGATTGGATTTCCTGTGTATGAATGACCGTGTAAAAAAGTTTTACCTTTGTCATCAGAATAAAAAGCATCATAAACTGTATCTGTAACAGCTGTTATTCCCAATGCTAAAAAGCCACCCGTTAGCCCCTTAGATAAGCACATGATATCTGGTTGTTCTTCTAAATGATTTGACGCAAAGAGCTTTCCAGTTCTACCAAATCCAGTAAAAACTTCATCAGCTACGGTTAGAACATTGTATTGTTTACATAATGCCAATATTTGAGATAAACTTTCTGCATCATGCATTAACATTCCACTTGCACCCTGAACTAATGGCTCGTAGATAAAACAAGCAATTTCTCCAGTTTTAAGGTGAGATTCTAAAATAGAAAGGGTAGTGGTAATCGTTTCTTTTTGAGGAGGGGCAATAAAGATACTTTCAAACAATAAAGGCTCGAAAGGAGTATTCATGTTATCAATATTGGTTGCACTCATACTCCCAAAGGTATCTCCATGATAATCCCCCTTTAAAGCAATGACTTTATTTCGTTGTTCTCCTTTGTTATACCAATATTGAATTGCCATTTTTAAAGCGACCTCATTTGCTGTTGAGCCATTGTCTGAAAAAAAGAATTTTTGAATAGCTGGTGGTGTTATCTCTGCTAAACGTTTTGCTAAACGTACAGCTTGAGGATGTGTGAAACCTCCAAAAGCAACATGTTCTAATAACTGGACTTGTTTACTAATCTCATTCGCAATATGTGGGTTGCAATGCCCATGAGTATTGACCCACCAGCTAGAAAAACCATCGATATATTTCTTTCCATGTTCATCATAGACGTAAGTGCCTTCTCCACGTACTATAGGCAAAATATTAGCATTTTTCATTTGATCAAATGGATGCCATACATGTGCTCTATCTTCTTTCTTGATAATCGATTCTTCCATAATCTTAAAAATTATTAGGTATAAAAATAAGAAAAGGTATTGATTCAAAACCAATACCTTTTTCATATTCTTGTCATAATAACAGGACTTATACTTTACGCCCTTTAGCAATTCTACTGCTGTTATTTAATTGTTTTGTTTTTCTTAGTTTAACAGTAATGTATGCACCAGAACTGTTTCTAGATAATTTATATTTACGATTAGCGTATTCCACAACTCCAGAGCCGTCCGGTTTCCATTCTAAAGCTTGGATAATGTAACGACCTCTTACGGTAGAAGCTCCAAAAGTTAAATTTCTTCCGTCGCCAGCTTCAAAACTAATAGCGATTTTGTTCCCATCCATTTTCTTTTCGAAAATACCACGCGTACCACTTTTGATAAGAATACGATCAGTGTTCAATTCCTCTTTTACAATAATGTGTCCATCTTCATCTAAGTCTGTACTGTTGTTGTTTGAACTTTCATCAGAGACCAAGATGATATCATTAACCAAATAGAATTGTAATTGACCAAGGTTTTTCTCAGTGATTCCATATTTATTCTCTATTTCTTTAGAATAAGGGATTTTTTTAGCACATGAGAATGTTACTAAAGCCAATGTGAAAATTACGAAAAGTGATCTAAATTTATTCATGTTTGTCATCTATACAATTTACGCGCCAAAATTATGCATTTTTTTAATTTAAGATTAATTTTTTACAATTTTTTGAGTTGTAACTCCTTTTGTTGTTTTTACAATTAAGGTGTAAACCCCAGATTTCATTTTTGATAAATCAATTTGAGTAGCGTTTTGTTCACTGTAAATTAACTGATTCGAAATATTATATAGTAGAACAGTATAATTCTCAATCGTATTGATAGTTATATTGATATTGTCGTAGGTTGGGTTAGGGAATACAGTTAGAAGCTCGCTGTTAGTGTTTTCATCAATTTTGGTATCCATAACTGTAATTCCATTGGAAACAGCTTTGCATCCATAAGTGTTGGTAACTTCTAAAGTATAAGTTCCATTTTCAGCTGCTTGATAACTTGGAGACCCAGCACCAGCAATTGCTTGTCCATCTCTATACCATTGATAATTGCTCATTCCTGTGGCGTTTGAAGTAAAACCTCCTGATAAATAAGAGATAGTAGGTATCGTAGGATTTGGGTTTACGGTAATATAGTTACTCTGTGTGACTTGGTTTGATCCAGAACTGTGTGAAGCTGTTAGTGAAACATCGTAAGTTCCAACAGTGTTGTATGTGATATTAGGGTATTCTAAAGTTGATGAAGATGGAGTCCCTCCTGGAAAATTCCAACTGAAACTAGTAGCCGATGATGAAGATAAATTATTAAATAAAATATTTTCTCCTTCACATATATTAGTATTTATAGTTGAAAAGTTTGCTGTTGGAGCAGGAATATCCCACCTAGCAATAAAATCAGAACTAGCACTTCCAGCTTGTGTGAAGTCACCAACAATATACAAAGCATTGTTATAAATCTCTAGGTCAAATACATCGCCGTTAGTCCCTGTTTCCATGTTAGTTAAGTGATTGGAATGTGAGACAGAAACATCTTCTTGGAATTTAAAGATAGTGTCTTTACTTGGAGTTGGACAACCTGCTTCATAGAAGTTACCACCAGCATATAAGTAGTTAGCATCGCCGATAATATCATTGATGTATGACTGCGGATAACCCTCCATTCCGTAACCAAATCCTCCACAAGATTGAGCAGCAGCATACCTTGAATTAGTAGCATCAAAATAACCTAAGTTGTAAGCTGAAGATTCTCCATTATGATGTTTTCCTGCATAGTATAATTTATTATCCCAAGCTTCTAAAGCGTAAATGTCTATCAGGTTAACGTAATCGACAATTGAACTTTGGTTGGTTGTGACATCTAAATAAGAAAAACCATTATGTTCAACCAATCCAACTGTTTCAAAAGCAAAATAGGTTTTAAAATTAAACGGTTCAACATCTCGTAAACGATAGTTTCTTAAATTGTTTTCGAAACTGGTTGTTCCAGAAAAGCTATAAAAGTTATTTCCATTGTAAATAACTGTAGCAGCTTGTACTGTATCTATCTTATCAAAAACACCACTGATATATAATTTACCTTGATGTTCTTTTAAAAAATCAACACTTCCATTTACAGCGGTATCTACAGCTACCCAAGAACTTCCTTGCCATTTAGCTAGATAAGAAATATTTGAGTTTCCAGCCATTGTAAAATCACCTCCGACATATAATTCTCCATTATACATAGCAATGGCTCTTACTGGAGCATTAAAACCGCCACCTATAGTACCAAAGGTATTACCATCCCAAGTGGCAATGAAAGGAGTGAGGTTCCCTCCTGAGGCGTTGAAATCTCCGCCTACAATTAAGCGGTTATTAGCTGTATCGTTAAATAAAACCCTTCCAACATCATTTAATCCAGATGAAACAGTCATCCATGATTGTCCAAAACTAGTTAAAGCTATTAGTAAGCTGAGTATAACAGAAGTAGTATTTCTCATCATAATTTATTTTTTATTGTCGTCAAAATTAAGTTTTTTTTAGTTAACTAGAGATGTAAGTTGTTTCAAAGTTAAAGATTAGTTTTTCCTTTGTTATTTTCATTAGGTTCGATCAAATCCCATAAGTTACCATATAAATCTTCAAATACAGCTACTATACCATAATCAAACTGAGTTGGTGCCCTTACAAAATGAATTTCATTGTCTAACATCTTATTATAGTCTCGCCAAAAATTATCAGTAAATAGAAAAAATCCAACCCTTCCTCCAGTTTGATTTCCGATACTCTTTTTTTGATGTTCATTCGATGCTTTAGCAAGTAATAAACTACACTCTTTTGCTCCAGGAGGAGCTATCAAAACCCATCTTTTGTTGTTGTCAATTCTGGTATCTTCAACAATTTGAAAGTTTAGTTTTTCTTTGTAAAATTTTATTGCTTCGTCATAATCATTTACAACTAATGCAACATGTGCGATACGTTGATACATGTAATGTTTTTTTTACAAAAAAAGGATTAACAACTAGTGTTAATCCTTCGAATAAAATCTTACTTTTAGACTTATATCTTTTGCAATAATTCTTTAATAATTAAAGTCATCTTCGGTTCAGCTTTTGCTGCAACTCCCTGCACGATTTCGTGTGTCATTTCAATAATTTTACCTGGAACGCCTAGGTCAGTGATGATAGAGAATCCAAAACAAGGAATCCCCATATGACGTGCTGCAATAACTTCAGGAACAGTACTCATTCCCACAGTGTCAGCTCCAATTGCTCTAACATATTTATATTCAGCAGGAGTTTCTAAAGTAGGTCCTGTTAAACCTGCATATGCTCCTTTTACAATATAAATATCATTATCTGCAGCAATTTTTTCTGCCATTTCAATCATCTTATGATCGTAAGGTTCACTCATATCTGGGAAACGTGGTCCCAACTCTTCATAATTTTTCCCAATTAATGGGTTAGTAGGGAATAGGTTGATATGATCATCAATAATCATAATGTCCCCAACTTCAAAAGTTGGATTTACACCTCCACTGGCATTACTTACAAATAATGATTCAATGCCTAAGAATTTCATAACTCGAACTGGAAAAACTACTTCATTCATAGTATATCCTTCGTAGAAATGGAAACGACCTTGTAAAGCGACAACATTTTTTCCTCCTAATTGTCCAAAAATTAATTTGCCAGAATGCCCTTCAACAGTTGAAACTGGGAAGTTAGGAATTTCTTCGTAAGGGATAGCATGTTCGATTTCAATTTCGTTAACTAAGCCTCCAAGACCAGTTCCTAGTATAATTCCGACAGACGGAGAAAATTGAGTTTTTTCTTTTAAAAACTCAGCTGTTTGCTTTATTTGTTCTAACATATTCTTCAATTTGTGTGTTAAATTTATCCTTTTTATTTAGAAAATCAACTTCAATTTCAATACAAAATAGGGGCAATGTTTTTAACCTTTTGATTTTTAAGAGTCTAGAAGCGTCTTTTTCAGTCGTTAAAATTAGTTTATTTGGGGTGTCTATTTTGTCAAATTGTGTAAGGATAGTGTCAATATCTTCAGAGCTAAACTCATGGTGATCACTATAGGTTAATGTTTTTACAGCTCGAAATTTTGCTTTAACATAATCTTGTAACGGCTTGGGTTTACCTATTCCAGTGACGAGTAAAACTGTAGATTCACTAGGTAATAATGGGAGAGGAGTTCCATCAAAAATATGGTAGATATTCCCATATTGAATTGTAGTAAAATAAATGTTTTGAGGAGCGTGAAATCGTAAACGTTTTTTTATTTGTTGTTGCTCGGTATTTGAAAGATTAGAAGGACATTTGGAAACAATAATGGCATCAGCTCGTTTAACGCCTGTTTTACTTTCTCTTAAATTACCAGCTGGTAACAAATAATCAGAAGCTAATGGATTATTGTAGTCCGTTACTACGATATTAAAACCAGCTTTAATGGCACGATGTTGAAATGCATCATCCAATAAAATTACTTCAGTTTTCGGGTGGTTGGTAATTAATTGTTCAACGCCATTTACCCTTTTATTTTCGACTACAACAGGAATATTAGGGAATTTTCGTTTGTATTGAGCAGGTTCATCACCTACCTCTTTTGAACCACTCTCAATTGTAGCTTCTGTATAAACTTTGGTTGTCCTACCATAACCTCGACTCAATGTTGCGACTTCATAATCTTTTTGTAACAATCGAATTAAATATTCAGTGAGTGGTGTTTTTCCTGTACCACCAACAGCAATATTACCTATACAAATAATTGGAAGTTCAAATTGTGTTGATTTTTTTAGCTGTGTATCATAAAGGAAATTTCTCCCAGCTGTGATAGCATGGTAAAGCACTCCAAAAGGATAGAGTAGTATTTTCCTCCACTGATTCATGCTGTAAAAGTAGTGTTTTATTGATTAATAGCTAGTATAATTACTCCAATAACCAATAAGAACTGAATACTAAAAACAAAAAGAAACGGAATAGAAGAGAACTTCATTTTAACTACTCTAATGATATTAATGATAAAAGAAACTATAAAAAAGATTAACAAAAATAAGCTAGATAATGGTATAAGAAGATAAGTATCGTGATGGGTTATTTCAATGGAAGAACCATATACAAACCATAACAATAGAATAGGAATAAGTGTAATACCAAAAGAAAGCACTATCCATAGAGGCTCTTTTAATAATTTATGTTTACTCCGCTGCATTTATATTATAGGTAATATTTTGAGTTCAAAAGAATTCATTATGTAAAGAAGATCCAATTTTCTTTACTTATTAAAATATAAAAAATGTGTTAGGAAGGTCATTGAATAAAAATTCTTTTTGACGTTTTATGACCATTATATAAATCAGTCATAACAAGAAAATAGATTCCTGTATTAAGGTTTAACGGTGAAATAGTTGTACGATAATCGTTGATATCAATAGAACGTATTGTTTGTCCAGTAATTGTTGTTAAATCTAATTGAAGGTATTTTAAATCTACATTTTGATGAATATTAATTTCAAGATTAGAGCCATCTTTAGGATAGCGTACTTCAAATTCATTTTGAGTAGTTGAACCAATAGCTCCCATTGCGCTAAATTGCGCATTTGAACAGGTTCCTCCATTGATTGAGACTATGATTGGAAATTCTGAATAATACTGATTATTGAAATTAAGTGTTCCACTTTGATAGTTAATAGTTCCGATTCTTAAAACAAGTTCTAAAAAACTAGGGATTGAAGTATCGATATTTTGAAAAGTAAGTGCAAAACTATTTCTATTGCATCTGTATTCGGGAAAACCATAATGTATTTCCTCTCCTTGATGAGGGAGCTCGATATTAGTATACAAGTTGCAAACACCAGTATTACAAGCACTAATTTCTAATTGCTCCCATTCAATACCATTAGTACAAATAGTATCCAATGTATAAGTATAAAAATAATGAGGGTATGAAGAATAATCAATACAGGTCTGATCTAATTCAGAAATGTTTGTAGCATTAGTTGCATTAACACCATCTAATAAAATTTGTGTATCAATTGAAAAGTCATTATCAGCTGGACTTACGTTAATATGAAAAGTGTCAATTAATGGTCCCATAGGATCAGTTTCCCAAGTACTTTCAAACAGTTTGAAGGGACTTTGTCCAAAGTTGGATAAATGGAATGTAAAAAACAGAAAGAATAAACTGATTGATTTTAGAATTGAGGCATAGGAATGGTAATATGCTTTGAACATAATGGGATAGTTTTATAAACTCCTTTCAACAAGAGAGCTTATAGATTAATAAAAAATGGGTGAATACCTAAATTTACTAAAAAAAATATGAAGTAATAACTACTTGTACTTAAGATAGTTTCTATTTAATTAAAAAGCACCTATCAAGACGATAGGTGCTTTTTATAATTTTGAATATAAAACCTTATAGAATCTTAAATTCAGTACGTCTGTTTTGTTGTCTTCCAGAAGAACTATTGTTAGAAGCAATTGGTTTGGTAGAACCATATCCTTTGGCAACTAATCGTGTTTTAGCAATTCCTTTACCAACTAAATAGTCAACAACTGCTTGAGCTCTATCTTGAGAAAGTTTACTATTTAAACTTTCGCTACCAACATTATCAGTATGCCCTGAAATTTCAATTTTTAAAGAACTAACTTCTTTTAAAAGTTTAACTAAGCGATCTAACTCCCCATTAGATTCTGAACGTAAAGAAGATTTACCAGAGTCGAAGAAGATATTACGTAAAGCAATTGTGCTTCCTTTTTTGATGTTTTTCAACTCGACAACTTTATTAACCATGTTAAAAGCACCACCATTTTTAATATCAAAGTTCTCACTATGGAATAGGTAACCATCAGCTTCAACAGTAATTCCGTAGTTCTTTCCAGAAGTCAATGACAGCAAGAATTTACCAGTTGCACTATTGGTCATCAACGATTCTATTTTGCTACCAGTAGAGTTATCAGTAATGGTAATTTTTGCTTCTACTGCTTTTCCGCTTATTGCATCAATTGTTCGACCTTTAAATACTGTCAATGATTTTTTGTTGACTTTTACTTTACTTTCAATTTGGACATTTTTAATTGGTTGAGCTGCACTTGCTAATAAGTAATCTTCAGTTGTTAAAGCTTGGTCTTTAGGCTCTCCCCAATAGGTGATTTTATAAATATCTAAACCACCTTTTCCTCCATCTCTGTTAGAAGCAATATAAGCATATTTACCACTTGCAGTTGAGGCATAAAAATAATCATCATATGGAGTATTGATTGGATAACCTAAATTAACTGGCTCAGTCCAAGCTCCTTGTTTTTTATAAGAAACAAAGATGTCCATTCCTCCCATAGAGTTATGTCCCTCACTACTAAAATACATTGTTTCTCCATCTGGGTGCATATAAACAGACCCTTCATTAAACTTTGTATTAATTGTTGAACCGATAGTAACTGCAGAACCAAATTCGTCTCTACGACCATTCATCCTTCCACATGAAAAAATATCTGTTCCTTTACTTGAACTACCTAATTTCTTACTGGATACAAAAATTACTTTACGATCATTGTAATTATAGCTAGCATAAGTTTGATTTGCACTAGTATTTAAACTTCTATGTAAAGGTTTAGGAGAAGCCCAATTAGCACCTTTTAATTTACTTTCATAGACATCGTAATTATCGCTCTCTTTTTTGTAAATCAACATTTTGGTACCATCATAAGAAAGCATTGTAGCTGTTTCGTCATTTTCAGTATTTAAAGGAGAACCGATGCTTTTAGGAGCTGACCATTTCCCTTTATCGTTCATTTCTGTAACGTAAATGTCTCCGTCAAATTCACCTACTTCATTAGCTTTGTGTCCATTATCACGGTTTGATGTAAATACTATTGTCGCTCCATCAGTTGAAATACATGGACTGTATTCATCATTTTTAGAGTTAACACTTTTTACATTATCAATCCAGGCTCTAACTGGTTTGGCTGTTAATTCCTTCCCATATTTACATTCTTTTTTACGTTTAGAAAGCATGCGACCTAAAGACTCAATTTGTTTCGATTTGGAGTTAGATTCAAATTTTGTATAATGTTTTAAGGCTTTTGAGAAGTCTAAATCCAATTGGTATGCCATTCCTAGATAAAAGTCACTAAAGTCATCCACTTCAGGATTTAGTGAAATAGCTTTTTCTAAATATGCTAATGCTTTATACTTTTCGTTAGTATATAAATAGGCATTTCCTAACATAAAGTTAACTTCAGCACTTTTAGGATTGAATTTATGTGCTTTTTTTAACTCAATAATAGCCGATTTAAAGATATTACCAGGATTTTGAACAGCATATATTATTTCATTTCCTTGCTCTATTAATTCTTGTCCTTTTTCAAAATGAGCTAAAGCAGTTTTAAATTCTTCTTTCTTATCTTTAAAATTCCCTGCTTTAAAAGGCACATCTTGTCCATAAGCTAAAGAACCAAAAAATAGAGTAGAGGATAGGCAAATGGTATATATTGATTTCATAATTTCTTATTTTGAATTAAATCTGTGATTAAATAATTTAGAAAGAGCAGTTTCCAGCTTGGTAAGTCGTTCCATTCTCTGAACCGAGTTCGTTGGCTTTACTCCAATCTTGACAAGCACCTTCCATATCTCTATTCATTTCTTTTGAGACCCCTCTATTAGCATAGGCATCAGCATAGTTCTTATCAATAGCAATAGCTTTAGTAAAATCAGCAATGGCGTCTTTGTATTTTTCTTTCTTATGCATTATAATTCCTCTATTGTTGTATGCAGGAGCATAATTCTTGTTAATTTGAATTGCTTTGTTGAAATCAATTAAAGCTTCGTTTGCTTTTCCTTGCTCCATATTCATAGCTCCTCTGTTATTATAGGCTAAATAGAATTTAGGATCTAAAGAAATTGCTTTGCTGTAGGCATCTTTAGCACCTTGGTAATCCTTTAGTTGTTTTTTTACAGTACCTATGTTATTAAAGATGAAAGCGTGTTTTGCCCCATATTTTCCAGCTTTTTGGTAGTCAGCTAACGCTTTTTGAAAATCTTTTTTCATTCGATAACAACTTCCTCTATCATTATACGCAGCTGCAAAATCACTTTTTAACTCCGTAGCTTTTGTAAACATCTTAATGGCTTTATCATAGTCACCTAACATGAATAAAGCTCCTCCTGCATTGTAAAAATTCTTTTCATCTTTTGGATCAAAAAAAGTTGCTTGTTGATAGTCGGTAACTGCCTTTTTTAATTCATTGTTTTTTTGATGTGCTAAACCACGTTGAGCATAAGCTTTTGCATTTTCCTCATTAATTCCAATAAGCTTCGTAAATGTACTGATAGCACCAGTGTATTGTTTGATTTGAATTTGTGCAACTCCTTTGTTATAATAGGCTGCTTCAAACTTTGGATCTCCCTGAATTGCTTTGTTAAATGAGCCAATTGCTTTTTTATAGTCTTTACTACTAAATTGGGTAATCCCCATATTGTATGCCTCCTGAGCTTCAGCTGTAGCTGCCGTAGCTGCATTTTCTGCATTGACTTTGTTTAATAAATCTTGTTCCTCTTGCGTTAATCCCTCTTGTGAATAAAGGCTAAAAGTTAAAGCTGTACCGAGTAAAATAAGTACGATTTTCTTCATGGTTTTAGACATTTTAAATTGAGGGCGAAAGTTAATCATATAAGGTAAAAGTGTCTGAAGTAGTTTTTAACAACTGGTTAAAGTTTTCCCATTTTAAAGGGCTCTTTATTATTTTAACATTATTTCATATTGCTTTTCTATTTTATTTCTTAAATTTGCATCGTGCACGATTAAATCGGTTGATAGTTATAAAATAAAAAATTAAATATGAAATTTTACGAGTTAGAGGCTAAGAAATTGAATGGAGGGCTAGTTTCCATGGAAGAGTATAGAGGGAAAACAATAATAGTAGTAAATACAGCTAGTAAATGTGGTTTAACACCACAATATGAAGGGCTAGAAAAGTTATATCAGGATTACAAAGATCAAGGTTTAATCATCTTAGGGTTTCCATGTAATCAATTTGGGAATCAAGAAGCTGGTAATTCGGATGAAATCCAAGAGTTTTGTCAAATTAATTATGGGGTGAGTTTTCCAATGTTTGAAAAAATTGAGGTCAATGGAGAAAATACGCACCCAATATTTAAATATCTAAAATCAAAATTAGGAGGATTACTAGGAAGTAAGATAAAATGGAATTTCACCAAGTTTGTAATTGATAAAAATGGAAAACCTGTAAAAAGATTTGCTCCAATTACCAAACCAGAAGCTATGGAAGGGTTGATTAAAAGTATTTTATAATGGAAGGGCAATTTTCAAACCTTTATCTGGAAAACCAACTGTGTTTTCCTTTGTATGCTGCTTCTAGGCTAACGACTAAGCTGTATGCTCCTTTTTTAAAGGAGTTGGATATTACTTATCCACAATATTTAGTCATGTTAGTGCTTTGGCAATATGAAGAGCAAACAGTAAAAGAGATTGGAGAAAAATTATTATTGGAATCGAATACACTAACTCCTTTGCTGAAAAGATTAGAGAAAAAAGAAATCATTAAGCGGAAACGTTCTAAAAAAGATGAACGTACCGTAATAATTGAATTAACGTCAAAAGGTGAGCAGCTGAAAAAGAAGGCGAATACAATACCCGAACGTATTCTCAAATCTTTTACAGATGAAACAATTCTTGATACTGAAGTGGTGGCTTTCCAAAAAACGCTATTTAAGCTAATGGGTATTTTAAGAAAAAAAGAAGTTTCAGAAACATGTTAGTTTAAAAATAAAATGCAATAAACGAAGTTGGAAAGACGCATTAGTGTATAATCAGGAGAGAGTCTTGATTAAAACCTTTAGTATTTAACCAAATATTTCTAGAAGTACTGTCAATGTTTCTCCAATAACTATCAAAACCAATAGGAGACGTAGCGCTATAGCCATTCAAGGTTTTTAAATGAAGTTGTTGGCTGGCTAACATAGCATCAAGTTGATAAAAGATAGCGGCATCATCTTTTTGGTGTGGTTCATAACTCACAATACTTTGTGAAGGTAAGTGCTCCATCTTTTTGACTAATATTGCTACTCTTTGATTAGCGATAGTCTTTTCTGTTCTATAAATACTCGCAGTTTTAGCATAATTATCAAATCCTATCAAAAACATAAATATTATGAATATATAAGGGTGTTTGATAGTTGGTTTGGAAAAGAAATAATTTGCTACATAAGTGGTAGCAAACGCAAAAAAGATTAAAAAGATATTAATGATTCTGGTCAAAGAACGTAACGCTTCAAATCCAGGAATTTTAAAAACATATTGGTATAGAGAAAATCCCTGATAACGAGTGAAAATAGCAAATGAAATAAGTGCTGAAACCCCAACTATAATATAGAAAGTGTTTGGAGACTTTCTTTTAATTAACATATATATTAGAGCTACAAAAAAAATAAGAATAGATAATGTGCCAATTCCACCTACAAAAATTTGATGGTCATAAAAAGCGGGGTAATCTTCTCCTGTTCTGGAAAGAAAATTCCAAATAGAATTTCCGTCATTATGAACGTATAAATAGGAGCGAATAGTGGGGATACTTGCTACAATTCCATCGTAAGTCTTTACCTCATTTAGCAATTCTGATCTTTTTAAATAAGGAAGCATTAAAGGGAGTATAGCCAACACACTTATTAAAGGAGAAATAAGCATCTTAAGTGTCCAATATATACGTTTTATATTTTTTAAAAATGATTGATATTGACTAATGAAGATGCCAAATAAAATGAGTGTTACAGGAATAATTAAGAGGAAACCTAAATAAATTCCACAATAAAATTGGTAGACAACAGTCATTAGTACTCCTAAAAAATAGATAGGATTTAATGTTTTGTAAAATTGATAGCATAACCAAAAAGCTATAGGAATAGGGAACCTAGGAAATACTTGAGCATGGGTATGTTGGGAATATAAGGCTATGGAAATGGAAAAGATTAAAGCTCCTACAACAGCGGAATATTTATTCTTGAATACAGACTTTAAAAAGAAATAACAAAAACTATAGTTAAGCAGTCCCATAAGAATAAACCATATTTGAAAGGCTGTAGTTCTATCTAGACCAATGAGTCTAAAGATAGAGTAGAAAGGTGCACTTCCCAATAAATTATCAGAATAAGAGATTACCTCTTTTTCTGGGTACATGAATGGAGCATTCCAAAAGTCTTGAACTTGTCCAGTGAAATATTGATGAGCATGTTCAAGAAGATAAGTGTTAAAACGGGCATCTCCTAAATCACCAGGAAAATATTTTAGGTTAAAACCTGTTACAGATAACTGAAAAAAAAGGACAACAATGAGCCCAATAAAAAATGGCCAGACTGCTTTAATCTTAATTTGAAATGACATGTTGCCAAAGATAATTAATTATTCAAAATTAACTTTTGGATGTCCTTAATAGCTTTTTGATTGTGTGCACTTTCAATAGATCCATAAATGTTTTCACAATCTAATTGTGTTAAATGCCAGCTCATGGAAATGTTTTGTTTTTCATTTTTGTTCATAAATAATGTAAAACATGCAATCGGTGCGGTGTATTTTTTTTCTAACTTTTGAATTAATTGCGCGTTGTTGTAATCTTGAATTCTTAAAACATTCTTGACAATATTTCCTACAGGAAGTGTTAACCTTTGAAGCAAGCTGTTGTAATTATTGGTTGACTTAATTGGTTTTAATTTTGGTGTATCTCTAATCTCAATGAATAGCACACCACTAGTGTTTTGAGTAATCCATTCTTCAAAAGTTTCTAAAAATTCAGTACTAGTTTGCACGCCATAATTATCCTTTATTCCAGCATCGACAATCTCTAGGTTTGGACTGCTAGGAAGAGAAACCATAGGTAAAACATAAGGGAAGTTAGCACTCATTCTCAAAGCAGAAAGGTATTTTAGTTCATTAGGCTTATTTTTCTTAAATAACTGTTGATAATCGACGTTGTTAAATGTAGTAGTGTCAGTGGCTAAATATGAATGAGAATGTGGAGAAATTAACAACCTTCTACCATCATTTGCAATTGTTGGAGTAAGAAATATTAAAGGTATTTTTCCTTCTTTTTCTGGTTCTAGATAATCTCCTAATGTTGTATGTTGGAAAGTATTATCAAAATTTTCTTGAATTTTATTTTCAAAAGAGTACCCACGATCTTTTGAATAAGAGTATTCACCAAATTTTGTTTTTTGAAATCTAAAAATAAAATCGGTAGTTGCAATTCCAAATAATAAAGGGTTTAACAGGTCTTTAGCAATTTGGTTTTTATATTTTTGAGCTGTAAGGTGAAGCGATGTGTCACTTTGTTTTTGAAGATATAACTCTCTTAAATAAGAAACACCAATCATTCCCCCAGAAGCCCCAGTAATCAGTTCAGTTTGAGGTAGTAATTGTTCATTACAAACGCTGTCTAAGTAACTCGTAGCGTGAAAACTCCATAGTGCAGACCGTAATCCACCTCCACTAATGTTGAGGACTACAAGTTTAGGTTTTTGCCCAGTTGTTTGAGATGTTCTTGTTTTCCAATTCTCTAATATTTGTATCGTATTTAAACTATCCGTTCTTACCTGTTTAGAATTGGTTGCTATAGCTTCAAGGTTGGTGTTCGTATATTGCGGTTGAACTGTATAATCAATACCATGCGCAAAGCTTTTAAAAAAGAAAGAATCTGCTGAACTGGTAAGTATATTAAAGAATAATAGTAATATGATAAAGAGCGACAATGTCCAGCCTTTAAACCATGAATACAAAGCAGAATAGAGTAATAATGCTAAGGTGAAAAATATAAAAATACTTGCTCCAGCAGGTATATTGAATAAAGGGTTGTCTCTAAAAAGCCCCAAAACTAAGAAGGTAATAAAAAGCATTACTTCATAAATGGAAGCATTAATATGGTTTTGTGCAAAAACACGTTTTAAAAGCTTTTTATCATAATGTTTGATATTTCTTGCCAGTTTAATTTCCTTAAAGTTGTTGATATAGGTTACAATCTTAATTTTTCTTTTTTGACTTAAACGATAATACCACTTCGTTTTTTTATGAAAAGTGGCTTCTTTTACAATTTCCTGAAATTGACTTTGATAATAGGCCTCATCTTTACCACTAAAATGATAGATATTTTTGTTAAATCGGATAAAATAAATAGAAGAGATAAGAATAAAGAATAAAATCCCTGTATTTAATCCCAAAATATTAATGATAGCATCTTTAGTACTGATTAATTCCTCGTTAATTTGAAAAGAATAAGATGCCCAACAAAAAACGAATACGTACAATAAAGGAATGATAAAGTTATTATAGCAAAATTTGATAAATGGTCTTGAAAATGTTGCTAAAAATGGAAACTCTGAAGCAAACATGATATAACTGTATATGTTAAAGGCCATAATAAAACCTCCAGTAGCTACCCCAAGAATAAAATAGGATAGAAAATCAATAGAATCAAAATATTCAGGAGTTAAAAACAAAAAGGGGATGCCATATTTTAAACCTATAGTTTGGGTTATGTATAAAAATAAAATAGCCCAAAAGAAGAGCACAACTTGATTGCGTTTTATATGGAGTAAAAATAATTGTAAGGGAAAAAAATACCATATCTGCTCTCTTAGAGAGGGACTATTGGTTATTTTTTTTTCTTTTTCCATACACGTAAAATAAAACTTTTTCTTGGTTTATAAAAGCGAATATAGATAGTTATGCTTAATTTAGATGACAAATATTAATTGAATCAATTATAATGGCTGGTAATTCTTTTGGAAATACATTTAAACTGACAAGTTTTGGAGAATCTCATGGAGCAGGAATAGGAGGGGTAATAGATGGATGTCCAGCTGGAATATTAATTGATTTTGATTTTATTCAACAAGAACTTAATCGAAGAAAACCAGGTCAAAGTAAAATAACGACACAGCGTAAAGAAAAGGATGAAGTAGAATTTTTATCTGGAATCTTTGAAGGAAAAACGACAGGAACTCCAATAGGCTTCTTTATTAGAAATACCAACCAAAAAAGTAAAGACTACGCACATATAAAAGAGACGTTCCGTCCTTCACATGCAGATTATACTTACCAACAAAAATATGGTATTAGAGACTATAGAGGCGGAGGTAGAGCAAGTGCAAGAGAAACAGCAAGTAGAGTTGTTGCTGGAGCAATAGCGAAGCAAATATTATCACAGATAGGAATAGAGATTACTGCATTTGTAAGTGCTGTTGGAATGATTCGTTTGGAAAAAAATATTGAAGTGGTAGATTTGACAAAGGTTGAAGCTAATATTGTACGTTGCCCTGATGAAAATCTTGCGAATCAAATGATTGCCCATATAGAAAAAGTTAGGAAAGAGGGGGATACAATTGGTGGAGTTGTAAGTTGTATCATTCGTAACCCACCCGTTGGTTTAGGAGAACCAGTTTTTGATAGGCTAGAAGCTGAATTAGCAAAAGGAATGTTGAGTATTAATGCTGTAAAAGGTTTTGAAATAGGCTCAGGTTTTGAAGGTACAAAACAAAGAGGTTCTGTACACAATGATGCATTTGTTATTGAAAATAATGAAGTTAAAACCTTGAGTAATAATTCAGGAGGCGTACAAGGTGGAATTTCAAATGGCGAAAATATAACGTTTAAAGTAGCTTTTAAACCTGTAGCTACGATAATGCAACAGCAACAGTCAATAAATGAAAAAGGAGAAGCTGTTCAAATAGAGGGAAAGGGTCGTCATGATCCATGTGTAGTTCCAAGAGCAGTAGTAATTGTTGAAGCTATGGCAGCAATTACAATACTTGATTTTTATTTAAGAAATAAAGCTATTAAGATTTAATGGACTATTAAATCATCTTTTCTCGTTGAATTTTGTTTAATAACTCTTGAATAATTTGCTCTTTCTGAGGAACTCTATTTTTCTTAGCAGTTTGAGTAAAATATTGATGTTTGGTTGTTAAATAAGTATGCTGAACTTCTAACCATTCTATATCTTCATAAATAACCCCAGTAGTAGCAAGTTCATCTCTTAATGTTTGTGCAATTTTATGGTAGTCTTGTGTCCCAATATAGTCGTGATCTGCATCGCACATTATTTCTTCTAATAAGGAGTTGGGCATAATGTGTGACTGTGTTGCAAGGATTATGTTGTTAACAGCCTCAATATCTTTGGTTGAGTAACCAAAATTAGGAAGCGTTTCGATTGCCAGCTGTGCTGCGAAAGGCTCATTACTTTTATATTGAAATAAAAATCCACTATCATGATAATAAGCCGCTGTTAATAAAAGGTTATAATCTCTTTTAGAAATACCCTCGCTATAGGCTAATTGTCCCGCAGCTTTTACAACAGCAAAAGTATGATGCGCACCATGATAAAATAAGTCTTCGGAGAGCTCATTTACTAAACGATTTGTGATATAATCTCTTGCTTTTGTTAAGTCCATTTTGCACATTTAAATCGAGTATCAAAACATAGGATTCTCGAACTAGGTTTATCAATATACGAACTTCCGCAAAAATACGGATTAACTTGTTAATGGTTTATGACTTTTGTTTGAAAATTGTAAAAACGTGAACTCAATATAAGTTGGAGGTAAATAGAAGTTGTTTAAATTTGTACTAATGCGTATACCAACTACCATCATTGTTTTTTTGTTCTCTTGGACTTTTTATGGACAAAGCTCATCGTTTTTCCATAATTCTGATACATTGAACAAAAAAAGATATAGAGGTGTTTTGATTACTGAATCTGTTGCTGCGATAGGGTCGATAGTAGTGTTAAATGAAGTATGGTATAAAAACTATTCACAATCAAGATTACATACATTTGATGATAGCCAAGAATGGTTACAGCTCGATAAGTTCGGTCATGCTACTACAGCATACTATATGGGACTCTCAGGAATAGAACTGATGAAATGGAGTGGAGTAAAAGGTGCTAAGCGCTCACTTATTGGAGGAAGTTTAGGGTTGGTATATCTAACAGGTGTTGAGTTTTTAGATGGAAAATCTGCACAATGGGGCTTTTCTTATTCAGATGTTTTGGCGAATACATTGGGAACAGCATTGGTTATTGGGCAAGATTTAGGTTGGCAAGAACAACGTCTCCGACTAAAAATTTCAGCACATTTAACAGAGTATGCTCAATATCGCCCCAATTTATTAGGGAGCTCGTTTTCTGAACGTTTGTTGAAAGATTATAATGGACAAACAATATGGTTGAGTGGAAATATAGGCTCTTTTTTACCTACTTCTTCAAAATTTCCAAAATGGTTAAATATAGCTGTAGGAATTGGGGGAGAAGAAATGATTTCTGGAATGGAGGGTGTATTGGTCGATTATGAAGGAAAAGAAATAAGTAATGATTTTCAGAGATATAGACAGTATTATCTGAGTTTAGATATTGATTTAACTAAAATAAAAACCAAACAACGTTGGTTAAAAGTTATTCAATCTTCTTTTGGGCTTTTAAAAGTTCCTTTCCCTACTTTGGAATTCTCTCAAAAAGGAGTTAAATTTCATCCATTGTATTTTTAAGGTTTATTAAATGAAAAAATGGAGGTATTTGTTTATCGTGTGTTTTCCCATAATTTGTAGTGGACAAAACATAACTATTCCTGATGCTACTTTTAAAGAGTATTTAGTCAATAATCTTGAAATTAACCTTAATAACGATAGTGAAATTCAACTTTCAGAAGCTCAATCTTTCTCAGGAGGAATTATTGTGTGTAACGAAGGAATCTCGGATTTAAGTGGGATAGAAAACTTTGTTAATTTAAGGTTGTTGAACTGTTCAAGGAATAATCTGACTTCAATTGATTTATCAAATAATTCTATGTTACAGAGTTTATATTGTAACCATAATAACTTAAATTCACTAGATATATCAACTTTGGTTGGACTTAATCATTTGCAATGTAATAACAATAATCTAGTAGACTTAAACTTTTCTTCAAACATCAACTTGAGAAGTTTATACTGTGCAAATAATAACCTTTCTTCTCTTGATTTTAGTGCAACACCAGATTTGAAAATAATTTTCTGCTTCAACAATCCATTAACAACATTAAATATTTCCAGTTTATTAGAATTGTCTGAGTTAAGGTGTTATAATGCCCAACTTACTACAATTGATTTGTCAACCACTAATGTGTTGAGTTATCTAGATTGCAGCGGAAATAATTTAGGAGAATTAACGATTTCAAATGGGACCGCCAATTTAAATTATTTTGATGCGAGAAATAACGCTGGACTATCCTGTATTGAGGTTGATAATGTCGTTTGGGCTGATTATAATTTGACTTTAATTGATAACAATACAAATTTTAGTTTAACTTGTCCTTAAAGTATTATGGTTGAGCATAGAGTGACTATGTTTTAATGTTTAGAATAAAAAATAGATTAATTTTATAACCAAACTAATATGTGTGTTTATGAAAAGAATAGGGTCTTTATTGGGATTAATTTTTATAATTTCAAACTTATTGAGTCAAAATGTAGGAGTTGGAACAGCTAATCCAACAAATACTTTGCACGTCAAACCAATTAATATAGGTGCTAACCCTCTTAAAATAGAAGGGTTAAATACCTATAGCATTGGAGATACATCGATTTTAATGATCAATCCTACAACTGGTGTTGTAAAATATGCAAATACTACTGATTTCATTTCTTTGCTGACTTCTGGGGGAGGTATTAGTGATGATAATCAAAATATTGATAGTCTTACTTTATCTGGTACTAATTTAACAACTTATATTGAGGATGGGAATTCTGCTAGTGTAGATTTATCATACATTATAGATAGTGCATATAGCTATATTATAGCCAACTCTGATACATTGTTTATTAATTCTGATTTTACAGATAGTATTGTTTCAATTATGTATCAAGCTGCTGATACTTTGCTTTATAATTCAACATTTATTTCTAATTTAAGGGACTCTATAGATACGGATATAGATAGTGTTATATTGACAGGTACAATATTGACCATTTATGAAAATGGAGGAGGTGTTTTTGTTGATTTAAGTAGTTTATCAGACAATGATGCTGACCCTACTAATGAGATACAAGTTTTATCGTTGACTGGAAATACCTTATCAATTAGTAATGGAAATTCAGTAACATTAACCGATAATGTAAACGATGCAGATAGTGACCCTAATAATGAAATACAAGATTTAACGCTAACAGGAAATACTCTATCCTTGACCAATGATAATACAACAGTAGACCTGTCAGGGTATTTAGATAATACAGATGCACAAACTTTGACATTATCAGGGAATACTTTATCCATTAGTAATGGGAATTCGGTAACGTTAACCGATAATGTAAATGATGCAGATAGTGATCCTACCAATGAGATTCAAGCATTGACCGAATCAAATGGGGTACTTTCGCTATCTAATGGAGGAGGGAATGTTAATGTTGGTACAATTGTGAATGCCAAGGTCTTAATAGCCTCTGGACAAAATGTAACTGGACCTAATTCATCGAATAATGGAGCAACAATAGACCTTTCAACATATGGTTTTGTTGCATCAGGACCAGCTCCACATATTATAGTTACACAACGAAATTATAACGCTAATTCAGTAGATGGAAATACTATGGATGCTAGTTTTTGTGGTTTTACTAAGACCTCAAATTTAGTCTTTCAAACCCAGTGTTGGGTGTCCACTAACTCAAGTAGTGGAATTGTACGTTCTAGTTTTGATTGGATTGCAATACAAATTCTACCATAATCGAATTCTATTTGTCATTTACCGCTTTTGTAGTTAATATTGCAATCCGAAGTTTTTTTGATGGATAAAAGATAGAGAGAATGGCAATACACTGGAAAATAATAATAGGTTTAGTTTTAGGGATTTTATGGGCTTTTGGCTCAAGTTATTTAGGTTGGTCTCAATTTACTTTAGATTGGATAGCTCCATTTGGAACGATATTCATTAACCTACTAAAAATGATTGCTGTTCCTTTAGTTTTATTCTCAATTATTAAGGGAGTAGCAGATTTACAAGATATTACTAAACTGGGAAAAACAGGTGTGAAAACACTTGGGATATATCTAGTTACAACTTTATTTGCCGTAAGTTTAGGATTGGGGCTTGTGAATATGCTTCAACCTGGCGCGTATTTGGAAAACGAACAATTAATTAAAAATAGAATAGAATATGAATTGTGGTGTGCTGAGACAAATACAGAAATTAAAGATGGAAAAAACTATTTGTCAGATAGTCAATATGCACA
>JAUHZI010000035.1 GCA_030426105.1 Bacteroidia bacterium
TCCTCATTGAGTTTTTTGATCAACCTTTTTGAAGTTTTGGTGTGTCTTTGAAAACCATATTTTTCAACGAAGGGTAATACAGCTTGAGTAAACAATTTATTAAACACTTTTTTCATGGCTTTGGGTTCAAAAAAATCATTTTCTACTTTGGCTAGTGATGCTGAAAAGAAAGATTTGTATGTATTTTCAATATTATACTGAAAACAAGGAATAAGTCCATAACTGAGTTCCAGTAAACGTAGTTTTAAGTCAAATAAACCTATGTTTTGTGAGGTAATAACATCAGCATATGTTAGGCTTTCTGCGTGTGTAGCTATTCTCTCTGAAGTTTTATTTTTAAATTTAAAGTTAGAAATAGATTCATCAAAAAAGATCAAACCGTTTTCAGGTTTATTGTTGATATAGTTATTAAAATTTATTGAGGGAATTTCATTGAAGTGATTTATGATTTCCACATTTTCAGTGTAAAATACAAACAGAATGTTTAAACCATTGTTAGGTAGAGAAATAGTGGACTGTTTATCATCAAAATAATAATCAAAAAACCAAATCCAGTTGTTTTCATTTAAGCCTAAGACATGTTTTTTATTAGTATACTCAAATGAAAAATAGGACATAAATTGGGATTTTCTTGGGAAGGTTTGTTGAAAAAAGCTGAATTTTAAATTCAGTAAGAATTGATATGATGATTAAATTTTAATAAACTTTAAAACTTCAGATTCATTATTTTCAAATTCTATCAATATATAAAAGATTCCAGCTTTCCAATTTTCAGCGAAATGAATAGTTGTCAGGTTTTGCCCAATTTCAAGTTGTTGATTGATCGTCTGTATAGGTTGTCCCAAGTAATTTTTAACTGTTAACGCAACTTCTTGTGTGGTATTGCTATTAACTTTTAGGGTAATTTGGTTAGTGAATGGATTTGGGTAGGATTCGATAACCATATTTTTAGGGCCAGTGTATACAATCCCAGTAGCTTGACGATAAGCTTCATAAAAATTGGGAATTCCATAGCCAATTAAAGAATCAGGTGTTTGGTATTGACTTGAACTTTCTTCAATCAATTGTTTGATCTCCATATTGGAGTAGTGAGGTAGGCCTTGCCATAAGCATGCTGCCATACCTGTTGTCATTGGAGCACTAAAAGAGGTTCCACTTCCACGTTCAATATTACTAGACCATGGTGAAATATAGTAAGTATCCCAACCAACAGAAGCAATGTTGGGCTTAACATCTCCATCTGCTGAAGGCCCAACACTACTGAAAGCTCCTCGATCTCCATTTTCATTTACAGCAGCAATAGTAAGAATACTGTCAGCATCAGCAGGTGTTGAAATATATTGCCAATTCGTTTGACCACTATTTCCCGCACTTGTAACTAATAACATTCCTTTGCTTGCTGCAATATCAGATGCGATAGCAATTCGTGTAGTATTGCCATCTAGGTCGGCATAAGTATGATCTTGAGAAGGATCATCAAATCGCGTATAACCAAGTGAAGTGTTTATAATATCTGCTCCAGCAGAATCGGCATATTCAGCTGCTGCAATCCAGTTATCTTCTTCAACAATCAATTCACTACCAGCATCTTCAGTTCTTAGTAAATGAAAGCTAGCAAGAGGAGCAGTACCATAGTATTCACCAGGGATATTTCCCGCTATAATGGATAAAACTGCAGCTCCATGTTGGTGATCTTCGTATACACTTTCTTCATGATCTACGAAGTCTTTAGTACTTAATATTCTATTTTCATTAAATAAATGCTCCAACCCTCGCATTGTATTAACATTCAAAAAACCAGCATCAATAACGGCTATATGTATTCCTTGCCCTTTAAATCCAAATTCATGTAATCGTTGAGCTTGATGTAAGTCCAGCTGTTTATAAGTAGCCCCATATGGATAATGTTCTTTATTGTTGCTGTTTAAATAAGCTTGCTTTGAAATTCCAGAAATATAGGGGGTGTTATCATCATAGCTTACAGGAAGATATTGTACATTTTTGATATGTTGAATAAAAGAGAGGTTGTTTAATAGGTTAATATTGTTCGAATCGTTCGTACTAATTGTGATCGCATTTAACCATTTGGATTTATTTTGTAGATAAAAGTTGCCACTATTTAATATGGAGTCAATATACGTTTGATTGACAGGAATATCATTGATTTGAATAGGAATATTTTGTTGAGTTCGCCTTAAAATAGCTCTTTCAGAAAGAAATTCTTCAGGAAGATTGATAGAGTAGGGACTGTTATTCTTATCAGTGAACTGTATCCAAAATTTGATAGTATCGTTTTGAGCAAAGCTCAAAAATGGAAGGCTATAAAAAAATAAAAATAATTGCTTAATTCCCATGGCTTATCAACTTCATTTCAAGTTCAGTTCCTTCATTTATATCTGTAATGTCAAAGAAGTTAATTGATAAGTCTTTAGCAGATTTATAGATAAGTCCAATATCTTTAGCAAATACTTCTTTTGCTTTCTGGTATTCAATAGCATTAACATTATCCTGTTGTAGGATAATAACTGTAGAGTCAAAGCTAAGGTTCTCTATAGTATAAGGTTGATGAATACTATCATATTCATATGATAATTCGGCTTCAGAGTTATAGGCATTACCATTCCATGTTTGTCCTCCTTTAACTGGAAAAATAAGTTTTGTGTATTTTACATTTTCTTCAACTTGGGCATATGCTGTGCTTGTTTTTTCTCTTGTCCATACATCTTTTATTTCCCAAGTATCAGTGATATTAACTTTCCAAAAACGCTCCAAGCGATAAGTTGTTGCATTTATTTCCTCAGTAACAACTTCTTTCAAAAAGTATTTCGTAGTGTCGTGAGCCCCTGTTGTAGAATGTGAAATCTCAGTTACTTCATATTCATTCCACTTCCCAACATGGGTAGGGATATGAATATGAATATTAAATGTTTAAACTTCAAAATATAAAAGTTGAGTAGTAAAGTTAACGAAAAAATATGAAAATATTGTTGAAGCAGAATATGCTTTTAGAAATTAACAAAAATTATTCAGAGCTATTATACCAGCCTGCATATTTTACATAATTGTTGGCTACACGTTCTATTTCTCCCTCCAGTAAGTTTTTACCGACTGGTTTAATTTTTTTTGCAGGAATTCCAGCATAGATATACCCTGGTTCTGTTATTGTTCCTTGAGTTAATATTGCTCCTGCAGCAATAATCACATGTTCACTTACTACACAACCATCCATTACAATGGCTCCCATACCAATTAGTACATTGTCCTTAATTGTACATCCATGTACAATGGCTTTATGACCTATGGATACATTATTACCAATTTCAGTTGCAAATTTTTTGTACGTACAATGAATAATAGCTCCGTCTTGGACATTTACCTTATGACCTAGCTTTATCGAGTTGACATCAGCTCTAACAACACTGTTAAACCAAAAACTGCAATCGTCTCCAGACGTTAAATCTCCAATTAGAGTAGCATTTTCAGCAATGTAATTATTTTTACCAAGTTGAGGAGTTTTATCTCGAATGGATTTGATTAAGGGCATAATTCTGAGAGAACTATTTTTTTAGTTGACCATCCACGTATTTCTCTTCTTTATTTTCAGATCCATCAGTATTATAATATACCCATGTTCCTGTTTTTTGATAGTCGTAAATGTTTTTATTATAAATAAGGTACCCTTTTAGTTTAATACCTCCATTTTCATAATATTCAGTTAAGGTATAAGTTAATTTCTTCTTGTGTGTTAACTCCATTAAAGAAGAAGCCTGACCATTACTATAGTATGAACGTTTAGCTATATGATACATTAGACCTTTGTGGTACTCTTCATAGTATTCCATCTTACCATTAGGATGATAGTCTATCCATAATTTAGGATACCCCTCCATGTATTTAACTTGAGACTTTAAGGCTCCGTCATTATAGTATAGAGTTAGTTTAGATCTAAAGTTATCGATATTTGCAAAATCTCGCTCAATTTTACCATTTGGGTAGAAATTCTTATAAATTTTCAATTGACCTTCAATGTAATATCCTCTGTGAAGCATTTGTCCACTTTTATAAAAATCTTCAATCCATCCATTTACAGCATAACCTCTTTTCATTCTTACAGAATCACCTTTTAAGGCTATATTTAAAGGCTCATAATAGGTAATCCCATATACATCGTCAACGATAGCTTCTGTAAATTCAGGTTCTCTTACCATTTGTTCCTCTAAGTCTTGCTGAGAAAATACAAGAGTAGATAATGTTATAACAAACAATGCAGAAAGTAAAAATTTAATCATAAAATCAGTTAATTAGATCAAAAATCGTATATATAGTCGCTAATATACTAATTAAAGACTTTTATTAAAATAAACTTTATGCTTTTTATATAAAAACAGTAAAATAATTGATGTCGACTTGAAATTTTATCAGTGATTAAACTTAAGGTTTTAGTTATAATACTGAAGTATAGAGTAATTTTATAATGTTTAACTTCTGATCATAAAATGTGAGTACTTTTTTAGAATTCATTCACTCTAATTAGGAAAGGGTAAGAAAATTCTTATAAACCTAGTGCTAATGTTGTAAGTCCAATTACCACAGCAATTGCAAATCCTGAAAAAGTAACAATAATAGCATCCTTTTTGTTCTCAGCAAGTAATGGGAAGATTCCGTCTCCACTTGTTGCGATAGCAGCAGCAATTAATGCAGCAATAGGGAAATCTGGTACAGTAATGTAGGTTACAGCTACTGCAATCATCCCTCCACAACCTGGAGTTGCTCCAATCAAAGCAGCCAGGATAACAACGACAAAAGTTGATGATTTCATCCATGATTCAAATGCTTCAGCCCCAACTAACACATCTATTATAAAGTTAAAAGCAAATAATCCAATGAAAACATAGGTTACCACCATTGTTATGTCAACTACAGAATCAATTAATGTGATTTTAATACTTTGATTGTTTCCAAAATGACAGCATTCTTTCAAAATAAGTTTGTTAATCAGGTAGTAAATAATGCTAAGAATAGTAAAAGCGATAGTTACCCAAACAGTCAAATCTGCAATAGCTGCAATCTCTCCTCCCCATAATGCCATAATTGAACCAGGAGCTAAAAATATAGCAAAAGCTAAAATAAGATATAACCCTATATTTTCAATGAATTTCTGAGCTAAGGTTTTGTTTTCAGGGAATTCACATTCATTTATATTTTCTTCCTCTAGTGTATAATTAGTACTTACTCTAAAGCCAAAAGCATCAACAATATAACCTGATAAAACACCTACAATAAACCCAATAATATTGACAATAATGAATGCAGTTAAGTTGGCAGCAACGTCAGCTTCATCAGAAGCTCCTAGTAAAACGAAAGAACCCTCACCCAAAGTGGCTATGAATGTCGCGAACAAACCTCCAAAAGAAAGTTTATTGTTTTTGTACATTGAAGAAGCTACAATTGTTCCTCCACAACCTGGTATTAAACCTAATAGCCCTCCAATTAAAGGTTGCGCCCATTTAGGGCCTATTTGTGCACTATCTTTAATCTTTTTCCCTGAAGTTTGAGTGATTAATGTCACGCCAATAATAGAGATAGAGACGTACCCCCCAATTACACCAGCTGCTTCAAGATTGTCTAAAATGAATGTCCACAAATTAAAATCCATACCTTTACACTTCTATACTTTTTTAATTCCTTATTTTGAATAAATCCAAATAACCGCCAAAGGTGCGATTTAATTCTCTATTATGCAATACCTTTTTTATGGTATACATATTCCTGTTTTACTTTAAGGGATAAAAAAGCAACCTTTTAATTTTTTTTCGTCTTAAAAAAGTGTTAAAAACTCCAAGCTTTGTTGAAATATATTTAGTGAAGTGTTAACGTAATTTAATAGATTTACGAGGAGGTTAGTTAACAATATGAATAGGGGTGTTGAATTTATATTATGTGTTTTGTTTTTATGCTTTTCTTTTAGTATAAATAGTTGGTCACAATGTGCTATACCATCTTTAATTCCGAACCATACATTTGAAACAAAATTAAGTTGTCCAACAGCATCAGGACAAATAAGCATGGCATCTTCATGGCTTGAGACATCAAACTTTTCAGCTGAATATTATAATTGTGGGTTTACAAATATTGCCTCGACTTATAATCCTCCTCCAATCCCAAATACTGGTACAGGGTATATTGGTCTAGCAAATCAATCAACAGGTAATAAACAATATGCTAGTGCTTGTTTATCTAGTAATTTAATAGCTGGGTTATCCTATACATATCAATTCGATATTGCTGCTGCTAATGGAAGTTCATCTAGTTTGTTTAATGGGGGAACAAGTAATTTGACATATACTATGGTATTGTATGGGAGCACTAGTTGCCCTATACCTTCATTTCCAAGTAATTCTTGTCCGACACCAGCTGATGGTTGGCAAGTCTTAGCTACGATTACTGTAAATGCTTCTGCCACTGAATGGACTACGCATAGTATAGAATTTATACCCTCTACCAATATTTATGGTATTGCTGTAGGTAGCGATTGTAATACAGCCCCCAATAATGCTGGCTTATGTAGTGGTGGCTTGTGTTATAATTATTATTATTTTGACAATTTAGTACTTAACTTAACTAATCTTTATCCTACTGTAGATGCAGGGCAAGATATGATAAACGATTGTACAACACCAACAAACGCTCTGAGTGCCAATATATCAGGAGGAACACCTAATTTCAATTACGAATGGACTCCTGCTACTGGTCTGAATAATCCAAATAGCCCAAACCCTACTGCTAATCCAACAGCTACTACTGATTATATAGTTACTATAAGTGATGCCAACGGTTGCCAAGATAAAGATACTGTTAAAGTTGTTGTTGATAAAGCTCCTCCCAATGCGAATGCTGGACCTGATAAAACAATAAACTGTACTAATCAAACAATAAATCTTTCTGCTACTGGAGGTGGAACTTATGCTTGGACTCCCGCTACAGGGTTAAATAGTACGAATATTGCCTCTCCTTCTTCTTCTGCAACTATTACAACTAATTATACGGTAACAGTTATTGGAGATAATGGGTGTATGGCGACTGATGATGTTTTAGTTACTGTAGATAAAGACTTACCTAATGCTCAAGCTGGTCCTGATATCACCACTAGTTGTAATACTCCTGATGCTCAACTTTCTGCTTCAGGAGGTGGAACCTATAGTTGGGCACCTAATATTGCTTTGAATAATCCCAATATTGCTAATCCTGTGGCTAGGCCGCCAACCACTACGACCTATACTGTAACTGTCACAGCTCCCAATGGCTGTGAGTCAACTGCTAGTACTACAGTAACAATTAATGATCCAACTCCATTAGTAATTCCTGGTAATACGATTAGAAGATGTGATGAAAATAGTGCAACGTTTAATCCAAATTTATCGACACAATTGCCAATAGATACTTATCAGTGGTCTGCAGCGAATAATAATCCTTCTAATGCTTCATTTGTAGACGCAACAGATCCTAATACAACAGTCAATAACTTAATTGAAGGAACTTATAAATTTTACTTCACTATCTCTAACAATATTTGCCCACCAGTAACAGATTCTATTCTAGTACAAATTTATGACCTCCCATTTGCAGATGCTGGTCAAGATGATAGTTTATGTCATATATATACAACAACATTTAATGCTAATACCCCACAAGGAACCTCTACAGGTAAGTGGTCACTTCAAAGCAGTTTTCCAAACCCAAATCCTGGAGCTGTTATTTTTTCAGATGTGAATGATCCGAATTCTAGCGTTTCAGGTTTAACTGAAGGAGTTTATCGTTTTATTTGGACAGTGAGTAATGGTGTTTGTGCCCCTAAAAGAGATACCGTAGAAATTAGTGTCTTTGATGAGCCAATTGCAATAGCTGGAGTAAATGATAGTTTGTGTAATTTGTATGCTGTTAATTTAGGCGGAACGCCAGCAGTTGGTACTGCATCTGGAATATGGACAGCTTCAAATAATAATCCTTCAAATGTAACTTTTTCAAATTCAATTTCCCCTTTCTCAAATGTATCTGGATTAATAGAAGGGACTTATGCTTTGATATGGACTGTAAGTAATGGAAGTTGTTCGGAAGCTATTGACACGGTACTCGTCAGTGTTTTTGATACTCCTCATGCAGATGCAGGAATACCATTAAGTATATGTGGTGAAGATACATTGAATTTAGATACCTTGTTTTTTCTTAATGCAAACGATCCAGCTGGAACCGCTTTTGGGACTTGGTCAGTTTCTGAACATTTTAATAACCCGTCCATTCCTGTTTTTATGAATGATACTAGTTATGGAACTGGTGTAACTAACTTGTTAGAAGGGGAGTACCGTTTTGTCTGGATGGTCCAAAATGGAACTTGTACTCCAGATTATGATTCTGTGCAAATAATGGCATTGGATAAACCAAGAGCTGTTGTTGGAAATGACCAAAGCTTATGTGCAGTTTACATTACTAATTTGTCAGCTCGTACAGTGATAGGTAATGCTGTGGGAGAGTGGTCAATTCCAACAAACTGGAATAACCCCTCTTTGGCTGTTATAGATGATGTATTGGATCCCAATAGCCAAGTTTCCGATTTGATTGAAGGGGTTTACAAATTTGTATGGACAGTGAGCAATGGAAATTGTGCACCAGCAATGGATACTTTAACAATTACAATTTATGATCAACCTGTGGCTAATGCAGGATTAGATACAAGTTTATGTGCTATTTATGCAACACTATTGAATGCCGTGGACCCTGTAGGAACTTCTTCTGGTGTTTGGTCACAAGATATGAGTTATAATAACAATTCTGTCATTAATTTTTATGATGATACTCTAAATATTACCAATTCATTTGACTACATAGAAGGAACATATCAACTGGTATGGACCGTAAGTAATGGAGTCTGTAATGAAGATAAAGACTCTGTTTTGGTTTCTATTTACGATTTACCAAACGCTAATGCTGGGTTTGACCAATATAATTGTGACATTGATACTGTACAATTTGTTGGGCAAGGGAATGTAGGGACAGCAACTGGAGAATGGAAGTTAAACCCTTTATATGCTTATCCAAGTATTCCAACATTTAGAGATAATAGTGATGAAAATACAATGGGAGATAATTTTATTGTTGGAGATTATATGATTTTATGGGTAGTTGAAAATGGAGTTTGCCCATCAGATACAGATACTGTTATTATCTATAATATGGAAAGACCAGTTGCTATAGCAGATTATGAAACAGAACAATGTGATAACAAATGTTTTGAAGTTGTAAGTTTATCTACAGCACCTGAAGGGGATGGTTTACTCGAGCATTGGACAATTAATAACGAAGAGTATTATGATAGTATTCCTGAGGTGTGTATAGCAGTTGCTGATGATTACGAAGTAAAACTTGTTGTTACAGCTTCAAATGGTTGTGTTGATAGTTTAATTAATTATCCTCTAATTACGGTTAACCCTTCTCCATATGCTGGGTTTGAAGTTTTACATGAAACAGATTCCATTTTGGAGTTGCAACGTTTGGATATCGAAAATTTAGCTTCAGCTGATGTTGAATATTATACCTACTCAATGGGCAATGGAGACACAATTAATGAACCAGAATTTATTTATTTTTATAATAATTTTGGTCTTTATACAGTTGAACAATGGGTAGAGAATCAATTTCAATGTAGAGATTCTATAACCACTGATTTAACTGTAAAAATTAGAAGGTCTGTTTTTGTTCCCAATACTTTTACTCCTAATAATGATGGCTTAAATGATATTTTCATACCTGAAACTCGCGGCTTATCGGAAGATTTTTATGAGTTTACCATCTATAACAGATGGGGAACGTTGATATTTAAATCGACTTCTCCTTCAATTGGGTGGGATGGTACGTATAAAGGAGAAGTCGTTGAGGATGATGGATATGTTTGGCGATTAAAATATACCAAAGAAGATGGCATAGAAATCCATGAAGATCAGGGGCACGTGATGATTTATAAATATTCGAGGAGGTAAATGAAAATCAATGGGGTAATATATTGTTTAGTCATGTCTCTTATTTTCATAGGAGGGGAAGCTTATGCACAATGTAATGCTGATGCAGGGAATGATACTGTTGTTGATTGTAATAATCCCTCAGTGGTATTAAATGGCTCTGGTGGAGTGCTTTATTCATGGTCTCCAGCTAACGGTTTATCTGATCCAAATATTGCAAATCCAACAGCTTCACCAAATAATACAACAACCTATACTCTAACGGTTACAGGAGGAAATGGCTGTACTCAAACTTCAGATGTAACTGTAACAGTGGACGATACAACTCCTACAGCTGATGCTGGGAATGATGCTACAACTGATTGTGTTAGTCAACCCACAGCAACACTGAACGCTTCAGGTGGTGTTTCGTATTTATGGAGTCCTGCTACTGGATTAGATGACCCTACTTCTGCAACACCAGTTGCAAACCCTAATTCGACCACTACTTATACTGTCACAGTTACTGGGACAAATGGTTGTACAGATACTGATGATGTAACCATAACAGTTAATAAAGACCTCCCTAGCATTAATGCAGGAAATGATACTGTTATTGATTGTAATGTAACCACTATAGCCTTAAATGCTACAGGTGCTGGAACTTATTCTTGGTCTCCATCAACAGGGCTGTCTGATCCAAATATTGCGAATCCCATAGCAACACCTACAGCAACAACTGTGTATACGTTGTCTGTTACAGGAACAAATGGATGTGTTGCAACAGATGCTATAACTATAACTGTAGATAATCAAATACCTTCTGTGAGTGCAGGTCAAGATGTCACAATTGATTGTAATACTCCAACAACGACTTTAAATGCACAAGGAGGAAGTGTTTATGCTTGGACTCCTACAGCTGGATTAAGTGATACTTCAATAGCGAACCCCATAGCTAGTCCAGCCATAACAACGACTTATACTGTAGCTGTAACTGCTCCAAATGGGTGTAAAGCTAATGATCAAATGACAGTTACTGTAGATAAAGACCCTCCTCCAGCTAATGCAGGTCCAGATTTTGGAACGACTTGTGCCTCATTAAATGCTCAGCTTACTGCATCTGGTGGAGTAGCATATTCATGGAGCCCAACCACAGCATTAAGTAATCCTAATATTGCTAACCCTTTGGCCGCACCACCTACCACCACTACTTATACGGTAACAGTAACTGGTAGCAATGGGTGTACAGCAACTGATCAAACTACTGTTACATTAAATGATATCACACCAACCTCTAATGCAGGTGTTGATCAAGAGTTGTGTGGGGTTTACTCAACTGTTTTAACACCAGATGTATCCAATAATTTAAATACGGATTATTTTACATGGGGAGCAGACCCTTTAAACCCTACTTCAGTTACATTTTCAGACCTAAATGACCCGAATGCAACTTTGGGGAATATGCAAGAAGGAGTTTATACCATTTACTGGACAGTATCCAATAATGTATGTCCTCCTGTTCAAGATACATTGTTAGTAACAGTATATGATCCACCAACAGCAAATGCTGGTCAGGATGATAGTATTTGTGCTACCAATAATGTGAATTTAACAGCAAGTCCACCTATTGGAACAGCTGAAGGGGAGTGGACTATACAAAGTGACTTTCCTAACCCAAATCCATCTGCAGTTACTTTTGCAGATAGCTCATTGAATACTACCAATGTTTCTGGATTAGAAGAAGGTGTATATCATTTTATTTGGACGGTAAGAAATGGAATATGTATGGAGGCCAAAGATACAGTAGCTATAGCTGTATTTAATCAACCTACATCGGATGCTGGAATAGATATTCACCTGTGTAATTTATATACGACTCCTTTAGATGCAACTCCTCCTATTGGAACAGCCGAAGGTTTTTGGTATATAGATTCTGTTTTTGCTAACCCTTCTTCTGTTGTATTTTCAGATAGTTCGTTACCAGCAAGTAATTTAAGCGGACTCCAAGAAGGAGTTTATCAGGTGATATGGGAAGCTTATAATGGTAGTTGTCCTGTAGCACGAGACTCAGTACAAATTCACGTTTATGATCAACCTGTAGCTGATGCTGGTATAGCTATGAGTATTTGCGGAATAGATTCACTAAATACTGATACATTACTATTTTTGAATGCTAATGACCCCGTTGGAACAGCCACTGGGATATGGTCATTAGATGACACTTATGTAAACCCTTCAGTGGTTATTTTTATTGATGATACTAATCATGTTTCAGCCGTTACTAATTTATTGGAAGGAGTGTATCAATTTGTATGGACAGCAACTAATGGAACATGTTTAGCAGCTCATGATACTGTAGAAATAACAGCTTACGACAGCCCGTATTCTAATGGAGGAATTCAGCAAGATCTATGTGGTGAGTATGAAGTCGAAATGACCGCTTTTCCACCAATTGGGACATCTACAGGAATGTGGAGCCCAGATTTAAACTTTAATAATCCATCAGTAGTTAGTTTTGATGACCCAACTGTTCCTAATTCTAATTCAACAGGATATATTGAAGGTGAATATCAATTAATATGGACCGTTTCGAATAGTAATTGTGCTCCAAAAGATGACACAATTCGCATCGTGATTTATGACCCTCCAATAGCAGATGCTGGAGTAGATATAGAGGTGTGTGATACATCAGTTGTTGCTTTTCAAGCTGTTGATCCAATAGGTTGGGCATCTGGAGTGTGGAGTGAAGATACCAATTTTGGGAATCTTACCGATATCATCTTATTAGACGATACTTTAAATACAACTCAGGGTTCAGGGTATATAGAGGGGACGTATCAATTTATTTGGACTGTTACGAATGGAGTCTGTACTGAAGATAAAGACACAGTGCAAGTTATTATGTATAATATGCCAGTTTCAGTGGCTGGTGATGATCAGGATCTGTGTGATGTAGATTCCATCCAGTTTAGTGGAGGAGGAGATGTGGGGACAGCTAATGGATATTGGATGCTAGATTCAATGTATACTTATTCTAGTGTACCAACTTTTAGAGATAGTAGTAATGCAAATACTATGGGGGATAATTTTATAGTTGGTAATTATCCACTGATTTTTGTAGTTGAAAATGGGGTTTGTCCTCAGAGTACTGATACTGTCTTGGTTATTAATAAACCCAAACCAGTTGCTGGTTGGGAATTTCCTGTTGAAGTTTGTGATAACAAATGTTTTGATTTGATAAGTTTGTCAACAGCCCCTATAGGTGAAACAATCAATGTATCTTGGGAACTAGGAGAGGCTGTTTATGAAGATAGTCTTTCATTAGCTTGTTTATATGATACAGGAGATGAGGATATCAAGCTTATTGTTACAGCTTCAAACGGTTGTATGGATAGCATAGAGGCCATTGATACAATTAGAGTTAATCCATCACCTACAGCAAATTTTGATTTAAGTTATTATGCCGATTCATTATTGGAGTTACAACGTTTAGATATTACTAGTCTAGCATCTCAAGATGTGATGAGTTTTCAGTATGCAATGGGAAATGGTGATACACTTTATGATGAAAATTTTATTTATTTCTACAAAGATTATGGCCTATATGAAATTACACAATGGGTGGAAAATCAATACGGATGCAGAGATTCTATAAGTTATGGTCAGCAGGTAGGAAAAAGAAGAGCTATTTATGTTCCTAACTCCTTTACTCCTAATGGTGATGGGATTAATGATCTCTTTGGACCAGTATCAAGGGATTTGTCACAAGATTTTTACGAATTTACCATTTCCAATAGATTAGGGAAGATCTTTTTTAGAAGTAATGCTATTGACGAAAAATGGGACGGTAGAATAGATGGAAAATTAGTTCAAGATGGGACATTTATATGGTCGTTAACATATCTGTTTGAGGGAGAAATAGAAGTTCAAACAAAAGAAGGACATGTGATAATTATGAAATAATGGCTGCTTGATAAAGCGTATTTTTATATCCTGTTTACCTTTTTTTATATTGAAATGTGCTGAACAACTGTATTAATTTGAACTTCTTCGATTTAAATATATTGTGGTTATGAAAAATATTGAAAATGCATAAAGTAATTCCATTATTCACGAATGAGAATCTAAATGACACTGACTTTTTTGAGTTGGAGTATATTGACGCTTTGTCGCAAGGAGATCGGTTCAAAGAAGAGGTGCATCGACATAATTTTTATGAAATATTTATCTTTTTCTCAGGGAAGGGTAAACATACTATAGATTTTAAAGAGTATACCATACAAAAAGGAATGATCCATATTGTAGCTCCTTATCAAGTACATTCAGTTAAGAGAAATGATAAAACAACAGGGATTGTTCTAAAGTTTTCAGAAGATTCGATTTTATATGAAGATGTTTTAAAACTCATGCAGAACTATGCTCTATTTGGAGCATCTCCAGAAATTGAAGCAGAAGACTATATGGATAAACTAAAGGGGTTTATCTCAATTTTTGAGGCGTTAGAGCAAGATAATTTAGTGTATCAAAAAGCAACGTTTATTCACTTATTAGGAAGCTTTTTATACTTCATTTCGTCGCTATCTACTCAAAGTAAAGAACCATATAGTGGAATAGAGATAGAGTTTGTTAAGTTGGTAAATCAACATTATAAAAAAGAGTATAGTGTTGCATTTTATGCTGGTGAGATGAATAGCAGTTCTAAGAAAATAAATTTGGCCATCAATAAACGGTTTGGAATAACTGCCAAGCAGTTTATTAGTAGAAGAAGGTTGTTAGAGGCCAAGCGGTTGTTACACCATTCATCAATGTTGATTAAAGAAGTAGCTTATGAATTAGGTTTTCAGAGCCCTTCACATTTTAGCGCATTTTTTTATAAAGAGACTAACATGTATCCTTCCGATTTTTAGAGCCTCTTTTTGTAGTACTTATGCATTTTTTTGTATTTAATCTGATAGATGAGTTTTATTAATTTGTAGTTCAAACAAATTTAATGAAGCAATGATAAGACGATTAATATATATTATAACCTCTTCTTTTTTTTATAGCCTAAGTATTCTATCACAAAGCGTTTGTAACAATTTATGCGTATCAGATATTGAGGTAAATGATACTCTAGGAGGTGTTAACGTTGAGGTTGTCTATAATGCTATGCCAAATACTTTTCTTAGGTATCCTGGAGTAACAGCGATGTATAATGCTAATATGGATACATTATATTTGGGGAGTTGGGGGAGTTTTATGCCGCATTTTTCTGGACCTAGAACATATTGGGCTGCACAATATGCCGTTACAGCAAATGTTGAAGATATTAAATATGTTGACTTTGTATATCAAGACACTTTAAGTGGTTTATATAAAACCTGTTTGTTACCCTATCCATGTAATGCTGAATTATGTAATCAGTTTTGCCCAACAAATATTGAGCTAGATTCCACAGGGAGTTTAGCGGTGGATATTTTTTATGACGATACGGCTTCAGCTTTCATCAGTTACCCATTAGTTCAATATGTGTTTGATAATAATGGGGACACAATAGGAGAGGGAACACTTAATTTCTTTGGTCAGATTGGAGGCTCCTCACAAACTTATACATTGTCAACCAATATAAACACGCTAGACTCCAATTTCGAAGGTTATATCATGTTTATTTATGGCGATCAAAATGGTGAGAATCAGGTTTGTTATATCGATTACCCATGTAGAATGACAGCCATTATCGAGGCTGAGAATACGATGAAAAATATAGAAATTTTCCCTAATCCTTTTACTAACAGATTTCAAATACCAATGGAAGAGGAAGGAGAACTATACCTTATAAACCCATTAGGTCATCAGGTACTTAGAAGGGAGTTGAATCAAGGAGTGAATACTATTGATATTACCGAAGAATATATAGGCAAAGGAGTTTATATAGCAGTGATTATAAATCGTAATGGAAATAGAATAACTCAAATGAAAATGATAAAGAAATAACACGATTATGAAATACCATATATTAGTTTTTAGTACAATACTATTTTTAAAGTATCAGGCACAATATTATTCGGGATTTGATACCTCAACAGAGCAAAATGGTTGGGTGGAGTATAAAAAAGAAGCACAGCAATTTAGTCATTGGGGATATAGTAATAATGCTTACTCTCCATCAAATAGTATTTCACATGATTATTCACCTTCGACAGGCATTGGACTAACCGATAATTGGTATGTTTCTCCAGGTTTTTCTGGCGCTAGTCCTAGCCAGTTGGATTCGATCCGTTATGCATTTTCTGGTTTTTCTACACCAGATGTAGGAGATACAGTTGCGTTATATTTATTGTTAGGAGATTCTGACCCAGATAATGCTTCATCAAGAGTTCTACTGTTCGATTTTAGAGGAAGCGAATATATTACTGATAATACCTATCGGATAAAAACGAACCTTACATTCCCAGTATCTCAAGAAACAGCATATTTAGCGATTAGATATCGTAATACGGATTGTAGTTCAAAATGGTTGACAGTAGCTTTTGATAATATTTCTATAAGCTCTAATACCGTTGGGATTAATCATTTTGATAATATTCAAGAGCTAGCGAAGTTATTTCCAAGTCCTTTTACAGACCTCTTACACATTTCGGTCCAAACAGAAGCGAAGTTACACTTATTAGATATAACAGGAAAAGAGGTGTTGCAAAAAACATTGAATAAAGGAGATAATGTGATTAACATTGATGAAGAGAACATTGAAGAAGGTACATATATTGCTTTAATAATAGATACCTATGAACAACAAATAGCTTCCTGTAAAATAATAAAAGCACATTGAGAATTTTACAATTTAAAATAAATAATATGAACACAAAAACACTACTATTGTCAATCGTTAGCTTATCAACACTATCTCTTTTTTCTTTTACCAAAAATATTGAAGCTATAGGAGATTTTAATCGTGTAGATGCTTTGCATGCAGCTGGGGCTATAGCTGGAAGAACAGGGGCTCCAGGAGAATTTAACTGTACCCAATGTCATAATGATGCAGCGGCGATATCAAACTCTTCCGTAATCAGTCTTAATTTTTCTGGGGCAAATGAGAAGTATATACCTGGTTCAACTTATACCTTAACAGTTGATTTACCTGCTGCAACTTCTCCGAAAAATGGTTTTGAAATTGTTGCTTTAAGAAATTCAGACAATGCCAATATCGGAGCTTTTACAATTACTGATGCTATAAATACACAATTAAAAAATGGAGGACTTTCTAGATCATACGTTACGCATACCACAACAGGGAATAGTGTTACAACTTGGAGTTTTGATTGGGTAGCACCTACTAATCCTGAGGGCGATATTACCTTTTATCTTGCGGTGAACCAATCCAATAATAATGGAATAACTTCAGGTGATGAGATTCACCTCCAAGAGCTAGTCATAGAAGAAGATGCTTCTAGTTCAGTAATTGAGCAAAATTTAATTGTTGATATTGACAATAGCTTAAGAATTATAAATGAATACAATGAGCTAAAAACTTCATTAGAAGTAGAAGAGCCCAATCAAATTTCAATGCAGTTAATGACACTGAATGGGAAAGTGGTTTATTTCAATAGTGCTAGCCTAATCAAAGGTATAAATTACTTAGAACCAATAGAAGTTGGGCAATATGCTAAAGGAATTTACATCATTAGCTATCATATTGATGACCATATTATTTCCAGAAAAATAATGCTTTAATTGTAAAAAAATAGAAAGAATAACACTGTAAATCGTATGATTGTATTGCTTGAATGATGAATTGGTTAAAAAATTATTTAGTAGAAAAATAGAAAGCTTTCTTATACTAAAGTGTAACTTTTGTAGTTAAATAGTTGTTGTACTGTAGAGAATATAGTTGAAGGTTACCTTTTAACTATTCCAACATATATAGACAAAACTATTTAAATTATGAAAGCATTTTTACTATTTATCATTTCAATTTCGTCATTTCCTATATATGTTAATATTTTTAATCAAACTGAAAAAACAGAAAGCATTTGGAAAAGCAGTTTTAACTTAAGAAAAGAGAAAGATTCAGTAACTCTTCAACTCAACTTATCGAGTAAAGCTCTTGAATCGATACCAGATGGACTGTCTAATTATACTGTTTTAGAAAATCTAGATTTAAGTGGAAATAGACAATTAGAGATAGATCAATCATTTTATGAGTTAGGAAAAATAAAAACATTAAAGTCGATTAATTTAAGTGATTGTCAATTAGCATATATTCCATTTTCGATTAGCGAAATTAACAATTTGGAGGTCTTAGATCTAAGCAAAAACTATATATTCGAAATTCCAGATATGATGCATAAAATGCATCAATTAAAGCATGTTGACTTGAGTCAAAATGATTTAAAGGAATTAGGATATGCTCCAAGTTTGTGGAAGAATCTAAAGACAATTAATTTAAAAGATAACCCTAATTTAAATATGGAGAATGCTTTTCAAGGATTGTCCTATTTGGATCAACTGGAAAGTGTAACAGTAAATAAATTAAGCGATTTACCTGAGAATACAGCTTTGTTAAGAGCGAAAGAACTTGTTTTTGAGGATTGCAAATTTAAGGAAAGCACAGTTGTTTTTCCTGAAAATAGTCAAATAAAGTCTCTAGTTTTTGATGAGTGTAAAAAGACAAAGTTTAATCAAGTTTTACCATCAATAGCAACGAATAAAAAGTTAGAAGAGTTAAAATTAATTGATAATAATTTAAAACGCTTAGTAATTGATTCCATTCAGTTTCCTAATTTGAAGTTACTAGATTTAAGAGGAAATACTATTGATAGAAAAGATTTAGAAAGATTAAGAAAACAATTTCCAACTTGTAAAATAGAAGATGGGAGTGAGGAAAATAAAAGTGTAATTCCAGAAAAAAGAGTAATTAATCCTCCTATTCAAGAGGCTTTAATAACACCAGAAAAGTTTGTCGTACTACCAGAAAAAGGACAAACATTAACAACATCAAACTCGAAAATAACAATTCCCAAAGATGCATTTATAGATAAACAAGGAAAAGTGATAACCACACCAGTTACAATTGCATATAAGGAAATTTTAAATCCCGTTGATCAAATTTTAAGTGGAATTCCGATGGAGTACGATAGTGCTGGTGTTACTTATAATTTTGAATCTGCTGGAATGATAGAGTTTAAAGCTGAATCTGAAGGAAAAGAAGTGTTTCCTAATCCTAAAGCATTAATTAATGTAGAATTAAACTCTGAGTATACAGATACTGATTATAGCTTTTACTCAATAAATGAAGAAACAGGTAAGTGGAACTATCTTCAACCAGCTACTCAGAAGGAAGAGGAAAGAGGAGAACAACCTAATTTAAGTGAAGATTTAATAAAATTAAAACCTAATTTAAGACTGCCTCAATTAAAGCATAATATCTTAAATTACAGGAGGAATAAAAAAATATACTATCTGAAAGTCAGTCAGAATAATGGAGTTGGTGAATATTACAATAGTTTAAAGTTTTTGAATAAATCAAAATTAAGAGTTGATTATAAAGAGGCAAGAGTACTAAAGAAAGAATTAAAAAAGTATCATAAAAGAAATAAAGAGTATTTGGGGGTAAATAATGGAGAATTAGTGAGGGATAACTTATGTTTTGGTTATGACTTTACAATTAACAAAGAAAAGGATGTTTTTGATTTAACAATTCATTATTTAGATAGTTCATTAACAGTTCCTTGTAGGTTAACCTCTAAGAATAATAAGAGCTCAGAACAAAAAAGACATTTAAAATTTTGGAAAGATTATAATAAAGTTCTGAAAAAAGAGCGTGTTGTTAAAACAGAAGAAGAGCAGAATTATATATTGAAAATGAATACTTATGAAAGTAGGTTGCAAGTTTATCAAGATAAACTAAGAGATTATCGAGGAGCTTTAAATTATACCAAAACTTATTCTGTAGAATTAACTGGTTTTGGAATTTTTAATTGGGATAGATTACCAAGTTTAAGTGTTCGAATAACAAAAAAACAAAAAAGAAATAGGGTAAAAGTTGTATTAAAAAAAGTTGGAAAGACGTTGTTTGTTCCTGTTGTGCTTTATATTTTAGATAAGAAGAAGAACAGCTATATAAAAGAAAATGATGTCAATTACTTTACTTATAATGAAGGAAAGAAGTATTCATTATTGTTTATAGATCAAGAAGGCAACATTGTGACTGTAAATCATAAGGATTTTGTTGAAGGAGTTAAAAATATGCAAGATTTTGTGGTAGAATTTGCTCCCGAGTTTATAGCCAAAGATGACATTTCTAGAAAAGAATTGCTTTCACAATTACTATGAGAAAAATAACAATATTATTTATTTTGATTAATAGTCTATCATGGTCGCAATCAAAGAGCTTTAAAGCTTTTTCTAAAACATTTATCCCTGAAGAAAACAGCTATTTAAAAACGTATAATTGGGAATCTTTTTTTGAATCAGGAATTGCTCAAGAAGCTTTAGACCTTGAAAATGTAGATCAGGAGTTATTGAGCGCTACAGTTTTCTTTACATTCAATAAAATCAGGGCAAAAAAAAGAAGAGCCCCTCTAGCGTTTAATCAAAAATTATACAAGTCTGTTTATACCTATGGAAATTATTACCGATTAGGAAGCTTTAAGCGAAGAGACGGGAATATTCGAAAAGCCAGAAAGTGTGTGAAGTATGTTGCTACTCAAGAGCAGTATCATGGAGCCTTTCAAAAAGTATTTATTCAACAATCACAAGCCATAAATAAAAAGAAAAGAGCTTCATATCATTATGATAGAAAAGCAGAAGAAGGAACTGGATATTACTATGGAGATAAGCCAAAAGTAAAGGATTCAGTTAAAGAGTTAAAACCAATAGAACCCTATACCTATGAAGAATTTGCCAACGAAGTTGTAAAAATGTGGTTTAGAGGTAGCAATGCGAAGTTTAGTAAAGGAAAAGCCTACACAGAAGGAGCTTGTTATGTCTTTATACATCATAAAAATGTAAGAAAGAGGTATATACCCTATGCAAGAGTCTTATTGGTAATAGGAGGACGGAGAATGTTATTAATTCCTGATACATAGAGATTGTTTTATGTCGTGAAATTCAACTATCTTTATGTGCTATAGATAGCTATGAATTAATGGCTCAATAAATAAACAGAGATATGATTACCTTAAAAAACAATCAAATTGAGATTCAAAGAGTTGAAGGAGAGATTCCAGAAATAAAGGCTGGAAATGAGAAAGATTTATTCTTTGGCTTAGGCTATTGTCATGCTTATGATAGAGGCATACAGATGATGGTGATGAAAACATTGGGAGCTGGACGGGCCGCTGAATTGTTAAAAGGAAGTCCTGAAATGGTAGAGATTGATCGTTTTTTTAGGTCAACGGGATGGCAGTATAATATTCAATCAGAATTAGAAAAGTTTACAACAGATGAGTTTGAAAAACTACAAGCTTATTGTGATGGAGCAAATGAATGTTTTCGAAAAAGGAAGCCTTGGGAATTATCAAAATTATTAGGGTTTAAAGATTTCGAATGGACTATTGGAGACATGGTGCTATTGAGTAGAATGATTGGCTATTTGACTTTAGCACAAGCCCAAGGAGAGGTAGAACATTTATTTATAGAGTTAGTACAAAAAGGAGTATCCAAAGCGTTGCTAAATGAATTGTTTCCTGAGATTTTAGGAGATTATGATGAAGCATTATTAAAGAAAATTAATTTGGTAGATAACATTATCCCAGAAGCAGTAAAGCAGAGTAAAATAGTAGACCCTATGATGGCTTCTAATAATTGGGTAATAAATGGTTCTAAGTCACAATCTGGAGCATCAATATTGGTCAATGATCCACATTTAGAAATCAATAGATTACCTTCTGTTTGGTATGAAGTTCGACTTAACAATAATGGAAGTTCCTCACATGGAATGACAATGCCAGGAATTTGCGGGTTGTTAATAGGAGCTAATGGTGATTTAGCATGGGGAACCACATATGCATTTATGGATGCCATTGATTCTTGGGTAGAACATTGTAAAGATGAATCCTATTTGAAAGATGGACAATGGATTCCATTTAAAAAGCGGGAAGAAGTAATTAAAGTGAAAGGGAAGCAAGTTCAAAAAGTCACGTTTTATGAAAATGAACACGGAGTACTCCAAGGAAACCCCATTGAAGAGGGGTATTATTTGTCGTCTCGTTGGAGTGGACAAGATGGTGGAGCAACCTCAATTAAAAATGGCTTATTGATGTTTTCTAGATCTTCTGTTGAAGAAGGGATGGAATGTTTAGGGAAGTTCGAAATGGCATTCAATTGGGTTTTAGCCGACCAAGAAGGCAATATTGGTTATCAAATGTCAGGATTATTACCTAAAAGAAAAGAAGGTGTTTCAGGTTTTGCACCATTAGTTGGCTGGGATTCAACATATGACTGGAACGGTTACTATCCACATACAGATTTACCAAGTGAATTGAATCCAAAAGGCGGAATTATTGCTACTGCAAATGAAAAAATAACCATATCTGGAAAAGTTTCAACACAAACGATTGCCATGGGAGATTACCGTTCTAAGAGAATAAAACAATTGTTGTCAGAGAAGGAAAAACTAGGAGTAGAAGAAATGAAGGAGATGCATTACGATGTATATTCAATTCAAGCTAAATTGTTTATGGATTATATTCGTCCAATGTTACCAGATACCCCTAACGGGAATTGCTTGAAAGATTGGGATTTGTGTTATGATATAGATTCGGAAGGAGCATTTTTATTTGAACAGGTTTA
>JAUHZI010000206.1 GCA_030426105.1 Bacteroidia bacterium
GAATTACAAAGACCATCATTTACGTTTAATAGTATGTCTACAGATTTAGTTACTGAACCTGATGTCGCTGTAACAGTAATTGTGTAATCTCCTTTAGTAACCTTTGTAAGATCTGTTACGGTTAAGGTGAATTTTCCACTACTACTAATTGTAGAGTTGCTTAATGTTACTACAGAATTCGCAGGAGCTCCTGAGTAAGATAGATTTACTGTATCGTTAAAACCGTATAAGGCATTATAGTCAAAATCAAAAACCAGTTCATTTGTGCCTAAGTTACATACGGACATGTCTCCTGTATTATTAACTATTGAATAAGTAGGAGTTGTAGGGAAAATCGTTAAGTTGGCGTTGTTTATGTTATAAAAAATATTATCAGCGGCTTCCACTAATATTCTAGCGTTTGTAGTAGGATTGTCAGGTATAACAATATCCTCTGAACCGTCATTAGGTGTGTTACTTTTTAAGGTGATAGGGAATGTAAGACCACCATCTGTTGAAAGTTTTATATTAACATTAGCACAGTTAATAGGAGCTTGGTCAGATGTTCCTTTGCTCCAAGTAATGGTTTGTGTAGAACCTGCTCCCCAATCTACAGTAGAATTAGGGCTTGTTATGGTAAAAGCTTCAGCATCAGCAACAGTTACTTTTATATCGTCTCTATCAGAACTACCACCACCAGAATTATTATCTCTTACGGTTAATGCAAAGTCTAGCTCTCTTGCCACAGAAGGTAAAACTTCCCATGTTGTAGAAGTATTACCACTCAATACGGTAGAAAGAGCAGGCATATATCTGTCAGGAGATGAAGAAGGAGGTAATGATCTGAACATAGGTCCACCAGTATTAGTAGATAATGGAGACATTGTTGCTGTTTCATTGTCGATTTGCTCCCAAGTATATGTTAAAGAAGATGTTCCATCAGCATCTGTAGCTTGTCCTTTCAAAATAAATGGAGTAGATTTAGGAATACTTACATTGTTTCCTGCATTAGCAGTAGGAGCATTATTTCCTGTACTTGTTGAAGTAGCACAACTTCCTGATCCTTGCACGTGATTCCACATTTGAGCTATACTAACAGCGTGAAAATAATCATCACTTACATTTTGTACGTTAGGTGAGCAAATACCAGCATAAGCCATAATTGTAGAACCACTTCCAGGTTCAACAGCCGTACTAGTACTTCTATTTCCATCACAAGAATTGTTAAATGTATGAGTTGCCCCAAATTGATGTCCAACTTCGTGTGCAACATAATCTATATCGTAGGTGTCACCAATAGGTTGGCTTCTACCTGTAACTCCTTGAGCCTTGAAGTTTGTAACACAAACAGAATTTAGTTGGGCTAGCCCTCCAGCACCAGTACTAAATGTATGCCCAATATCGTAATTAGCATCTCCAATAATATTATCGCATTTTGCTTGACTTTCGTCAATTAAAGTACTAGCATTATCATTGGTTAATCCATCTGTGTCAGCATCTAAGAAAATTAAGGAATCATTGTTGTCTACAATAATCATTCTTACAGCTAAATCTCTTTCATAAACACTATTTACACGAGTCATAGTGGTATTCATAGCAGATAACACAGCTGCTTTTTTTTCTGCGTTACTAGCTGTTGGTGATACTCCTTGATTGTTTATATGGAATTGAGCATATTCACCAGTACAAGCTATCGCCATTCTATAAGTTCTTAAGTTACCATCATTAGCGTTCCTTCTTTGGCGTGGTGATATATTTTCGTTTTGTATAGCGTCTTCAACTTTACACAAAAATTCATCTTTAGAAGGAGATAAGCTACTCTTTTTGTAAATTATATACTCTCTGTAATCTTTAGTATAAGGATTTATGTATGAAGTACCTTCATTTGCTGAAAAAATAATTGCGTGAACTCCATCTTTTCCAATGCTTACTTTAGCTGAAGAAGAAGGGTTGTCAATACCTTGTGCGGAAAAAGACTTAATCATTGGGAACTTTTCAGCCAAACCAGAAGCTAAATAAGAGGTTTCTTTTATTGAAAACCTTTCTAACTTTCCATTAGCATTAGGAAGTTGAATGATTTTTGAATTAGATGTGTTTTTAGATAATGAGTTTGGCAATATGTTTTTAAAGCCATCTAAATCTAAACTCATCAAAATGTATTGCTTAGGTAAAGAATTAGTATTAAAAACTTCTTTTTTCTGCTGAGTAATAGCATCTTTTTGAATTCTTGTCCATAGTTGTTGAGAAAACAAATTAGCTATTGATAAATAGAAAGCAAATAAAAAAGGAAGGGTACTTTTTTTAAACATGATTTTTGTAATTGATATACGTTTAGTTTATAACAGTAAAACTCTAAATTTCCCTACCTTTGTAAGGTAGTTTAGCGGTACAATTTATGAATAAAAAAATAAGAATTAGTGATCTAGGAAGAAAAGATTACAAAGAAACATGGGATTATCAAACTAACCTTTTAGATGAAATAGTATCATTAAAAAGAGAAAGAAGAAATGGAGATAGTGAAATTGTAACTCCTAATTACTTTCTGTTTGTTGAACATCCACATGTGTATACCCTAGGTAAATCAGGAGATATTAATAATTTATTATTGAATGAAGAGAAGCTTAAAGAAAAAGAAGCTACTTTTTATAAAATTAATAGAGGAGGAGATATTACTTATCATGGTCCAGGACAAATTGTTGGTTATCCAATTTTAGATTTAGAAAACTTTTTTACGGATATTCATAAGTATTTGCGTTTGCTAGAAGAATCAATTATTTTAACAATTGCAGAATATGGATTAGAAGGAGAAAGAAGTGAAGGAGAAACTGGTGTTTGGTTAGGTGTAGGTACACCATTTGCAAGAAAAATTTGCGCTATGGGAATTAGAGCAAGTAGGTGGGTTACTATGCATGGCTTTGCTTTGAATGTAAATGCCAATTTAGGTTATTTTGATAATATTATTCCTTGTGGAATACGTGGTAAGGCAGTAACTTCAATGGAAGCAGAGTTAGGTAAAAAGGTTTCAGAGGAAGAAGTGAAAGAAAAAATTTTAAAACACTTTAAAGAATTATTTCAAGTGGAAGAATTTATAAAATCATAAAAAAAGGGTTGACAATTGTCAACCCTTTTTTTAGATCTTAAAAACTAAAATTATTTCTTAGCTTTAACTTCAAAAGAAATTTCCATTAAGTCGTTGATGAACTTATCTTTTAATGCAGCATCAATTTTCTTAGAGCTGTAAGTTATACCAAAGTCAGTTCTATCAATACTAAAAACATCACTTTTAAAAGTTACCATATCATCAGCTTCAGTAATAGTAGCAGGAATAGTAATACTCTTAGTAACATCTTTAAGAGTTAAGTTACCAGTAACGTGTACTTTTCCGTCTTTTAATTCAGAACTTGCTACTTCAAATTTAGCAGTAGGGAATTTCTCAACATCAAAGAAATCACCTGCTTTTAAGTGACCTTCTAATTTTTCTTTACCATTTCCAGCTTCTAAATCTTCACAAACAATAGTAGTCATGTCGATAACAAACTCACCAGATTTTACGTTTCCGTTTTCAACCTCTAAAGTTCCTTTTTCTAAACTTACTACACCGTTGTGAGAACCAGTAGGCTTGCTTCCTTTCCAAGTTACAGTTGATTCTGCAACATTAGCTTTATAAGTATTGATGATGTTTTCTGTTTTTGCAACTTCTTTAACTTCGTCGCTAACAGCAGCTTTGTTTTTTTCTGTCTTACAAGAAACTGCTCCAATTGCAATAAAAGCAATAGCTAAAATTGTTTTTTTCATTTTTGTGTTTTTAATAATGATTATTAATCAGGTACAAATATAATTAAAAATAATTCCCATGGAAATTATTTTTTATCTTTGGAATCGATAATGATTGTTACAGGACCATCATTTAGTAATTCCACTTTCATGTCAGCTCCAAATTGACCAGTTTGTATTTTTTTTCCTAAATCAACTTCAACCTGTTGAACAAATTTTTCATATAAAGGAATAGCAATATCAGGTTTAGCAGCCTTAATATAACTAGGACGATTTCCTTTTTTAGTAGAAGCATGTAGAGTGAATTGACTTACAGCAATTATATCTCCATTAATATCTTTAATCGATTTATTCATAACACCTTCATCATCATTGAAAATACGGAGGTTAGTTATTTTGTTTGATAACCACTTAATATCTTCTTGAGTATCTTCATTAACAATTCCAAGTAAAATTAAAAGACCGCTTTGTATTTCGGCTACTTTTTTATTTTCAATGGTAACGCTAGCTTTTGAAACGCGTTGAATTACAATTTTCATTTTATATAGATTGTTGGGGGTTGTAAATTTTTGTAAATGGTAGACTAATTTATATTATTCCCAAATATCAGTTCTGTAGTGTTCATCTTCTCCTTCTAAAATTTGTAGGTAACTTTTATAACGAGACCAAGCAATCTCTTCATTTTCTAAAGCTTCTTTAACAGCACACTGTGGTTCGTTTACATGAATACAATTATTGAATTTACAGTTTTGTTTTAAAGCAAAAAACTCAGGAAAATAATCGCCTAATTCATCTTTATCCATGTCAACTACACCAAAACCTTTAATTCCGGGAGTATCTATAATACGAGCATCAAAACTTAAATCGAACATTTCTGCAAATGTTGTAGTGTGTTGTCCTTGCTTATGTTGTTCAGATATTTCTTTTGTTTTTAGGTCTAAGGAAGGTTCAATAGCATTTACTAAGGTAGTTTTTCCAAC
>JAUHZI010000207.1 GCA_030426105.1 Bacteroidia bacterium
TTCCTCTTTGAGAGTTAAAACTCACATCTGATGGTCTTAAATGATGTGCATCTGCTCCTGGACCAGATGTACCTAAATCAGGCGTTCCTAGTGATTTTGGAAACACATGCTCTCTATTCCAGTCTCCTGTATTTCCGCCATTTGCGTCTTTACTACGAGTTCTATCTGTTACATAATTACCATCTGTATCGTCATAACCATAAATTAAAACCACCTTAGTATTGTCTGTAGGATCTAAATCTGATTGTTTTAATACATCCCATACACTAGGAGTATATGATAAGTTGGTAGTATGTGTGCTTATTATCGTTGTAGCCAATTCTTCTTTTAGATCATTACCCGTCAAATTGAAATCGGTATTTTTATAATATTCAGCTAATTCAGAAGGTATATTAAAACTCCCTGCATTATTAGAAGGCTCTTCTACCTTAATGGTTATAGTGGCTGCAGAACAACTTTTTGTAGCATCATCATCACAAATTGTATACGTAAACGTGTCATTACCTACAAAATCAGCTTGTGGTATATATGTTATTGTTCCATTACTATTTAAGGTAACTGATCCTTTTGCATTAGAACTGTTAATAGCATCTAATTGCGCATCATCAATTAGACTGTCATTTTCTAAGAAATTACTAATCGTAATTTCTGTGTTTTTTTGTGTAGTATAAGCATCATCTTTTGCTTCTGGATTTCCTTGATCTACAACAGTTATACTTACTGTTGCTGTTGCACATTTATCTTCTTCTTTTGTACTACATATTGTATAAGTAAAAGAATCTACTCCTACGAAACTTTTAGCTGGTGTATAGGTGATTTTATTGTTGGCTTGAGTTATTACACCATTTTCCTTAGAAGTTGAAGGAAAAGACACTTCTACACTTCCTTGCGTATACGTATCATTTGATAAGAAGTTTAATTCAGAAGCTGTATCTTCTGTTACATCGTAAGAGTCATTTAGAGCAATAACCTTATCTTCTTTTGGTGGTACAACTTCACTGTCACTTCCCCCACAGTTAATAAACAATGCTAACATTGCTATTACTCCTATTAATTTCTTCATGATTTATATTAAATAATTAGTCTTTTTTTTGTTTATCATGTACTTTGGTAGGCACATTATCATTCCATAGAGTTAAAATATCTGTCGCTACACTTGCTCCACTACCAGCTGCTATTGCAAACTGACTTCTCCAACCTGCTAAAGTTCCACAGACATATAGCCCTTCTTTAATTAAATGATTAAAATTACGTAGTTGTATTCTGTCCTTTATTGCATTTGCACGAATATGACGTTCTACATATTGTTCTAATCCTGCTATATCAAAAGGCTTAGAGTAATTGAGTGCAATAACTACATTATTACTGTAATATTCTTTTTTGTTTGTAACAACTTTGTACTTATTTTCCTCTTCAAAAACAGCTATTACTTTTTCATTCTCAATTTGAGATACTTCAGGGTATAATTCTTCTAACTGACCTCTACCCTCCTCTAAAATATCTTTTCCTAAAGTTCCAGGAACTAACCCAAGAACATTGTTAAAAAGCGCATCTTGCAAGTGAGAAGAACGCTGATGCATTATAATACCTACTTTTTTACCCTTAGCATATTCTTTAGTAAGTGCAGAACCTAAAACTAAGGCACATTGCATTCCTGATACTCCACCTCCTACAATAAGTACATCAAAAATCATATTACGCTATCAACATTTTAAAATTAGCTGCAAATAATTTAACTGCTATAGCTAATAAAATTACACCAAATATTTTTCTAATAATTTTAATTCCATTTGGCCCAATTACTTTTTCAATCTTACTAGATGTTTTTAACACAATATAAATTACAATTACGTTTAATAAAACAGCTACAATTATATTTTCAAGATTAAATTCTGCTCGTAATGAAAGTAATGTTGTTAAACTACCAGGACCTGCAATTAATGGAAATGCTAACGGAAAAACCGTTGCACTTAATGCTTCTTCATCATCTTCTTTATAAAGAGTAATTCCTAATATCATTTCTAATGCTAGAAAAAATAAAATAAATGCACCTGCTACTGCAAATGAGTGTACATCTATACCTATTAAATTTAATAGTCGCTGTCCTAAGAATAAAAACAGAATCATAATAAATCCTGCTATTACAGAAGCTTTTTCTGATTGAATGTGTCCTACTTTTTTACGTAAATCAATAATGATAGGAATGTTTCCAACAATATCAATTACCGCAAACAATACCATAAAGGCAGTAAAAATTTCTTTGAAGTTAAAGTCCATAGTTGATATATTTTCGCGTGCAAAATTATATAAGTAATGTTACAATCTAGTATTTTTGCATTTAAATTTACGGGAAGTTAATACAAACTTCCAATTTTAAACACAAATTATGTTTCAATTAGGAAAAACAATAGTTTCAGAAGACCTTATAGAAAAAGAGTTTGTCTGTAACTTATCTGCATGCAAAGGAGCTTGTTGTATAGATGGTGATGCAGGTGCACCCCTTGAAAAAGAGGAAACAACAATTTTAGAGGAAATTTACCCTAAGATAAAACCGTTTTTACGAAAAGAAGGAATTGAAGCAATTGAAAAGCAAGGTACTTGGGTTACTAGTGATTTTGGTGAACTAGAAACTCCCTTAATCAATGATGCTGATTGTGCCTATGTTATTTTTGATGATAAGGGCACTGCCCTATGTGCCATTGAAGAAGCATATAACCAAGGTATTGTGGATTGGAAAAAACCTGTTTCTTGTCATTTGTACCCTGTTCGTGTAAAAGATTATAGTGAGTTTGCAGCTGTAAACTACCACAAATGGGAAATTTGTGACGATGCTTGCTCTTTAGGAAAAGAGTTGAGTGTTCCTGTATACAAATTTGTAAAACAAGCTTTAATTAGAAAATTTGGACAAAATTGGTATGATGAGCTTGAAAAAATTGCTGAGAAACAACTAAAAAAATAATTATATAAAATAAAAAAGAGATGCTAAATAGCATCTCTTTTTTATTTTATGAAGTTCATAACTAACTAATATTTCCCATTATTTTTCTGTGTAAACGAATAGCATACCCATCAGATAAACCAGCCACATAGCTAGAAATTTGCATAATTCTATCGTATAGGCTTTCTTTTTCTTGTTGATACTCTTGTGGAATTAAATTCAATACTAACTTATCATAATTAGATTGTCTACTATCAAATTTATTATTTAAAGCTGTTACAAAAACATCTAATAAATCTGCAATAATTTTATATCCTGCTACTTCTTTTTCAACCACTTCTTTACTTCTGTAAATCTTATCAACGCTTATTTTAATAATATCATTAATCTGAGCTTCATATTTACACTTATCTAACAATCCTTTATCAAATGTTCCATTTAAAATGGCTTCTTCATTGTCTAAAAAAATAGTCACTGCTTCATTAATTAATACTCCTATGGCTAAAGCTCGTAAATAACTTACCCGATCTTTAGTGTGTTGTAATGAATGGTATTTTTTGCTATCAATAGCATCTTTTACCAACATAATCATATACTCTAAAGCATAATCTTCTTCGATTAAACCTAGATTGATTCCATCTTCAAAATCGATAATTGTATAACAAATATCATCTGCCGCTTCTACTAAATACGCTAATGGATGTCGGTAATAAGAAACTCCTTCAGATTCCTTTTTTAATAATCCTAAATCTTGAGCTACATTTAAAAAAGCATCTTTTTCTGACTGAAAAAAACCGTATTTCTTATCTACTATATGATTAGTTGGTTTCTTCGGTAAGCTCTCTTTAGGATACTTTAAAAAAGCTCCTAGAGTCGCATACGACAAACGTAAACCACCTTGGACTCCTTCTCTGTTTTCTGTAAGAATTTTAAATCCGTTGGCATTTCCTTCAAAATCTATTAAATCTTGATATTCCGAATCAGTTAATTGATCTTTATACTGAAGCCCTTTTCCTGTTTTAAAGTATTCTCCAATGGCTTTTTCTCCTGAATGTCCGAACGGCGGATTTCCTATATCATGCATTACCGATGCTGCAGCTACAATGGCACCGAAATCATTAAAAGTATACCCTAATTCTTTTAAGTGTGGATGACGTTCTAACAGCTCTTTACCTACTCTTCGTCCCAACGTACGCCCCACAACTGATACTTCTAAACTATGCGTTAAACGTGTATGGACAAAATCAGTTTTTGATAATGGAATTACCTGTGTTTTGTCTTGTAGACTACGAAAAGCCGATGAAAATATAATTCTATCAAAATCTACCTCAAAACCCAAACGAGTTTCGTCTTGTTTTGCTCGCTCACGTTTTTGAGTATCACCAAAACGCTTTAAAGAAAGGAGTTGTTCCCAGTTCATCATTATGAGTAAAAAATTTTTTCGAAAATACTAAAAAAGAGAAGCCTTTCGACTTCTCTTTATCACTTTTAATTTAATTCTAATTAAGACCCACACATTAAACAATCATCTGGACCTGCTTCTTTAGAAGCTTCAACCATCGCCTTAAATTCTTCTGGGCTCATTGGCTTATCTTCTTCTTTCTTTTCTACATTTAACGTAAACTGCTTCGCATTTACAGCAGATTTTGTACGTAAATAATACATTCCTGTCTTTAATCCAGATTTCCAAGCATAAAAATGCATAGAAGTTAACTTCGCATAGTCAGGGTCTTTCATAAATAAGTTTAACGATTGAGATTGATCAATAA
>JAUHZI010000036.1 GCA_030426105.1 Bacteroidia bacterium
AAGCTAGAATTCTTTATGCTGATGCAGAAGGAAGAATGCGTATAGCAGAAGCGTTTAATAAAGCTGTAGCAGACGGAAGACTTTCTGCTCCTGTTGTACTAGGTCGTGATCACCATGATGTAAGTGGAACAGATTCTCCTTATAGAGAAACTAGTAATATCTATGATGGTTCTTCTTTTACTGCTGATATGGCTATTCATAATGTAATTGGTGACTCTTTTAGAGGAGCTACATGGGTTAGTATCCACAATGGAGGTGGAGTAGGTTGGGGAGAAGTTATGAATGGTGGATTTGGAATGACTTTAGATGGGTCAAATGATGCTGATCGACGTTTAAAATCAATGTTGTTCTGGGATGTAAATAATGGAATCGCAAGAAGAAGTTGGGCTAGAAACGAAGAAGCAATGTTTGCAATTAAAAGAGAAATGGAACGTAATCCAAATTTAAAAGTTACCTTGCCTAATATTGTAGATGAAAGTTTGTTTATCTAAAAAAAATTAAACATGAAATTATTCACCATTATAGTAGCAACTGTATTTTCAGGAATGTACTTTATTCCAACAGAAAAAATAGAATTTTCTAAGGAGTCTTCTTTAACAGATGTTTTAATCGCGTTAGGAGATAAAAAACCAATACATTATACAAAGGTTTCAAGTCCAGAGTTAATACAACAAGGACTAGAAATAGTCACAAAAGGAAGAACGACAGCTCCCAATGGTAAAAAATCGAGTTTACAGTCAAAATATTTTACCTGTATAGATTGTCATAATATTATGATGGAAGATCCTGATTTAAGAAAAAGTGATCCTGAAGCAAGATTAGCTTATGCAGTTAAAAACAATATTCCCTTTCTATCAGGAACAACATTTTATGGAATGGTTAATAGAGAACATTGGTATAATGAAGATTATCAAGTAAAGTATGGAGATTTAGTAAAACCAGCAAAAGATACTTTGGTTAATGCAATACATCTTTGCACTGTAGAGTGCTCACAAGGACGTGCATTTGAAGATTGGGAATTGGAAGCTGTAATGGCTTATTTATATAGTATAGAATATAAGTTAGCAGATTTAAAATTGACAGCTGAAGATTATGTAAAATTGAATGGATATCAACCCAATACAAAAAATGAGGAATTAATACAGTGGATAAAATCATTTTATTTACAATATTCACCAGCAACATTTCTAGACCCCTTATCTGAAGATAAAAGAGGGTATGGAGAAAGTGGTAATGCTGAGAATGGTAAGTTAATTTATGAGATTAGCTGTATGCAGTGTCATGCTACAGGGAGAGTAACAAACTATACTTTAGATCAAAGTAAAATAGATTTAAAACATTTAAAGAATAATATTAAAGGACACAACCATTTTTCGTTATATAACATTACGAGAAAAGGAACATACGCTTTACCTGGTTACAGACCTTATATGCCTAATTATACACTAGAACGTTTGAGTCATCAACAGCTTGAAGATTTAGCAGCATATATTAATCGTTAAGTAGGAGTTTTTTTAATTAAAACCACTAAATTTGCAAAAAATATATTCATAAAGTATGAAACATACAGCAGTAAAAATTGGAGAAGGTTTAGGTGAAATCAAATTTGGAATCACTAGAGACCAATTAGTCGAAATTTTAGGACAACCAGATGAAAAAGATGGGTTCTCTTACGATGGTGGAGAAGAAGAGGATACAGAAGCTTGGCATTATGATGAGTTAGAATTGTCTTTTTCTTTCGATAAAGATGATGATTGGCGTCTTGGAACAATTGCTTCGAGTTCTGAAAACTCTACTTTCGAAGGAGAAAAAGTAATAGATTTAGACACCGATTCATTAATGAATCTTTTAAAAATAAAAGGGTTTAACAATGCTGTATTAGAAGATTTATCTACAGAGGATATCCCTAATCATAGTGTTGTAACATTAGAAAAAGAAAGTATCAACTTCTGGTTTGAAGAAGGTGAATTATCCGAAATACAATGGAGCCCATTTTGGAAAGATGAAGAAACAATCATTTGGCCAAATTAAGATAGCTCAAAAAATTAAGAAAAGCTCAATACAGAATGTATTGAGCTTTTTTTGTACAAAAAAGTAAAGAAAATGACCTTTAACTAGAAAAAAAGCTGAAAATAGAAGAACAATCGAAATCAATAATATGTTTACAAAAAAATATGGGATATAAATGTGTGTAACATTAGATTAATTTCCCAAGATAGAGAGATCCAGATTTATTAAAAAAACTTTTTATGAAAACAAAAATTACTATTACTCTTTTATTTTGTACTTCATTGATATACGGCCAACTTGTTCCCAATAACCTGCTACTTCATTTACCTTTTTCTGGTAATGCTGATGATGTCTCTCCATATAATCGAGATGGAGTTGTTTATGGAGCAACTTTAACTGATGATAGGTTTGGACGTCCCAATAATGCCTATTTATTTGATGGGGTGGACGATTACATTTTAATAGGAAATGATAATTATTCAATTATTGATGAACTAAGTATGTCTGTTTGGATAAAGACGAATTCACCGTCTTATCAATGGATTGTGGGAAAATATATGTGGCAGGAAGATGCAGGATATCATCTTGTAACCTCTAATTCAGAACTAAGTTTATCAGGAAGGGATGGAAATGCTATTTACACAAGTGTAAATTCAACTACTATAGTTGCAAACAATACATGGAAACATATTGTAGGAACTATTGAAGGAGGTGTATGGAAAATATGGATTGATGGTGTGTTAATCCAAACTTATGATACTCAACATGCAAATGTAAATTATAGAAGTACAGCTGATCTTGAAATTGGACGTTATTTCTATACTACTACACAGTATTTTGATGGAGTAATTGATGACTTTAGAATGTATGATCGTGCACTTACAGAGAAAGAGGTTGAGCTATTGTACAATGAGTCGCCTCAATATGTTGGAGTTTCTAATGATAAAGCAATGGAGGGTGTTGCTATTTATCCAAATCCTACCAATGGTGAAGTAAATATAGATATGTTTAGTGATCAGCAATTTGATACTTATGCTATTTATGACGCTACAGGGGAGGTAGTATTGAGTGAAAAGGTTGATAATACGCTTATGACTTTAAGAAGTGATGAAATAGGAAGCGCAGGAATTTATTATGTTAGGTTTTTATCTGCAGATAGGGAGAATCAACTCATTAAAAAACTAATTATTAATTAATTGTTTTGGTTGAAAAGAGGAAGCGGAAAAGTCTTCCTCTTTTTTTATTGTTATTTTTGTACTCATGGGAGTTTTTAGGTACAAGCAATTTAATATTCGTCAAGATAATACAGCAATGAAAATCGGTACAGATGGAACTTTGCTTGGAGCTTGGGTTGATGTTAGTAAAGCCAATACAATATTAGATATAGGAACTGGAACAGGTGTAATAGCTCTAATGGTTGCTCAAAGAAACCTAGAAGCAAAAGTAACAGCTGTTGAAATTAGTGAAGATGCAATAATAGATGCTACTTTCAATATTCAAGAATCACCTTGGGCAGATAGAGTAGAGCTAATTAGTACCTCCTTGCAAAGGTTTCAATCAATGGATAAGTATGATGTGATTGTTTCTAATCCTCCTTTTTTTGAAAATAGTTTGAAGGCTGAAACAACCAATCGGAATAATGCTAGACATACCGATTCATTACATTATTCAGAGATTTTAGATTTTGCACAGATTCATTTATCTGAAAATGGGATCTTAGCAATGATTTTGCCTGTCGAAAACGCTGAAAAATGTATTGAGATGAGTTCTAAATATGGTCTATACTTAAAGCGAAAGACTTGGGTTAAGCCCGTACCTCATAAAGCACCACATCGAATTGTTTTTGAGTTAACAAATGTTTTTGTTGAACAGGTTGTTAATGATGAATTAATTATTGAAACAGGTAAAAGACATGATTACACAGCTGATTATATAGCGTTAACAAATGCATTCTATATTATTATGTAGTTAATATAAATTTATTTGACACAGAAATGTAATTTTTTATTTAGAATCTATCTAAATAAAAAGAATGTGTTACATTTGTAGCGAGTAAGAAGTTAGATGCAGAAGAAAAAAGATAAAATATATCAGTCTATTTTAGTTGTAGCAAGAGAAGCCTTTTTAGAAAGTGGTTATAAAAATACTTCAATGCGTGCCATATCCAAGAAGTCTGGAATAGGATTGAGCAATATTTATAACTATTTTAAAAATAAAGATGAACTGTTTAAGGCCGTTTTAGCTCCATTAATTTCACATATTGATTGTTTATATGAGCAACACACAGGTGAAGAGTATCTTTCTTTAGAATTATTTTATTCAAAAGATTACCAAAGGGAAAGTATAGAAACTATGGTTAGTTTGGTTAGAAATTTCAGAAATGAATTGAGGCTATTATTATTCCATGCATACGGTTCTTCTTTAGAAAATTTTAGAGACGTTTATTCTGAAAAATATACAGTTGTGTCGATAGAATTTCTTAAGAATATAAAAGCAAAATACCCTGAAGTAAACACTAGTATTTCTCCATTTTTTATGCATACTTTGAGTTCTTGGATGTTTACAACTATAGGTGAAATTGTTAGTCACGATGAATTAACAGAAGAAGAAATAAGTGAATTTATGTCCAATTATATCAATTTTGGTACAGCTGGATGGAAGAAATTATTAGGAGTCTAAATTTTTTTGAACAAAAAAGAACATTGTTCTTTTTTAAATATTATAAAATGAAAAATCAAATAAAGTCAAGTTTAAAAGAAGTTCCAGAAACAATGCTTTGGACTTTGCATAATAGAGCTTCGGAGGCGATGCGGAAAGATGCTATTATTAAAGATGATAAGTGTGTTGAAATATATCAGTCAATTGACTATGATTATGAGAAGAGTTTTGGAAAAGCCGAACCTTCTCATGCAGTAAGGTCTTTGATGTTTGATGAAGAAATAAAAGCCTTTTTAAATGAATTTCCTGAAGGTACGATTGTAAACCTAGGAGAAGGGTTAGAAACTCAACGTTACAGAATAAAGGAAGATAAAGCATTTTGGATAAGTGTTGATTTACCAGAAGCAATAGAAATTAGAGAACAATTTATTGAACCTAGCCAGCGTCATTTTCACTCACCATTATCGGCATTGGATAGAAGTTGGTTTGATTTGGTTCCAGAAGATCAACCTGTTTTTATCACTGCCCAAGGGCTTTTTATGTATCTACATGAAGAGGAGGTAAAAGCAATTATTCAAGATATGTTAAGTTCTTTTAAAGAAGGCTATTTAATGTTTGATGCTATACCACATTGGCTTTCAAATAAAACAATGAAAGGATTGAAAAAAACAAAAGATTATATAACACCAAAAATGCCATGGGGTATTAATCGGAACGAAGTTAATCAAATAAAAAAATGGTCTTCAAATATCACAGGTCTTGAAGAAAAACCGTATGAGTTTCCAAGAGGAACCCAAAGGTGGATGTTTAAAACCCTACTAGCAATACCAATTTTAAAATACTATGCACCTACAGTTGTAAAAGTTAAGTTTAAAAATATAGAAGAGTAGTATTCCCAAAAGTTGTGAGGAGTATTATTTATTTCTCACAACTATAAATAGTTGCAATACCTCCAGAAACTAGATCTTGTTTAATGTTTTTATAGCCTACTTTAATTAGAATTTTTTCAAAGTCCATTCCTTCAGGAAAAGCTTCTACAGATTCAGGTAAATAAGTATATGCCGTAGAATCTTTAGAGATAGTATTTCCAATTGCAGGCATAATATATTTAGAGTAAAAACCGAAACTTTGTTTCATCGGAAATTTTTTGGGTTTAGAAAACTCCAAAATAGCAGCAATACCTCCAGGTTTTAAAACTCTTAGCATTTCGCTTAAGCCTTTTTCTAAGTTTTCAAAGTTACGAACACCAAAACCTACAGTAATGGCATCCATAGAGTTATCTTCGAAAGGTAAATCTTCTGAATCACCATAGTTCAAGGTGATAATATCCTCTACTTTACGCTTTTTTATCTTTTCGCGTCCCTTTTCAAGCATCCCATTTGAGATGTCAACACCAATAACTTCCTCTGGCTTTATTTTTAATGCAGCAATAGCAAAATCACCAGTACCAGTAGCAATATCTAATATTTTTTTAGGATTGTGTTTGCCAATAATCTTAATGGCTTTCTTTCTCCATAAATGATCAATTCCAAGTGATAAAAAATGGTTTAAAAAGTCATATTTGCCAGAAACATTATCAAACATTTCTGCGACTTGTTCTTTCTTTGACTTATTAGAATCGTTATAAGGTGTTACATTTGTTCCCATGAGTACAAAGATAGTTGTAAAATACAAAGCGTACTATTGAATGGTTTATTTTTTATCATCTATTAACAATTGCAAGAGCTAAATCTTCTAATTTGTTACGCATATTCTGACGTATTTTTTTGAGCACAATAGGTTGGAGTAACCAATAAAGAGGCTGAAGCTTGAATTCATATATAATAGTTAGCTTAGTTTGATTAGCAGAAACATCAGTATAAGTCCAACTACCATTGAAAGACCTGAATATTGAAGATTTATTTAGCATTTTAATTGCAATTTGATGAGGGGGTGTGAAGACCGTATACTCTGTATCCATTCTCACATCATTACTAGAAATCACGGTAACTTGAGCTCCTTTTTTGAGTTGTTTTTCAGTATTCATGAAAGTTATAGAACTAGTTTGAGAGTCCCATTGTATGCGTTTTTCAAAGTCTTGAGTAAACTCAAAGAGTGCTTGAATTTCTTCATTAATAAGGCTTTGTTCAATAATTTTATGCATGCAGTTAAAATAATTTTAGAAGAAATAATGTCCCCAGTAATATTAAATTGATCACGGTATATAGTTGATTAAATAATTCTTATTTTCGCGCCATGAACTATTCAAAAATAATATTAAAGAAGGATAAAGACAAATCGTTAAGAAGGTTTCACCCTTGGGTATTTTCTGGGGCGATACAACAGGTAGAAGGGGAGCTTGAAGAAGGTGATATCGTGGAAGTTTATGCTCAAAATGGAAAATATTTGGGAACAGGGCATTATCAGATTGGAAGTATTAGTGTAAGAGTTTTTGAGTTTGAGCAACAAGAGATTACAATTGATTATTGGAAAACAAAATTGGCTACAGCAATAAATTTAAGAAAAAGACTAGGATTACTAGACTCCACTGAAACAACAATCTTCCGTTTAGTTCATGCAGGTGGAGATTATTTACCAGGGTTAATCATCGATTTTTATAATGGTACAGCTGTTTTACAATGTCATTCGATAGGGATGTGGAAACTAAGCTTTGTATTCTCCAATATTTTGAAAGAATTATTAGGAAACCAATTAGTAGCTGTGTATGATAAAAGCTCAGAAACATTACCATTTAAAGCTGGTCTGGAGCCTAAAAATGAATATTTGTTTGGAGCTGAAGAAGCAATTAAAAAAGGAATAGAGTATAGAAATGAGTTTGCAATAGATTGGGAAACTGGACAAAAAACAGGCTTCTTTATTGATCAACGAGAGAATAGAAAATTATTGGCTCAGTATGCAAAAGCGAAGAAGGTGTTAAATACTTACTGCTATTCTGGAGGCTTTTCAATTTATGCTTTGAATGAAGGAGCAAGTCTCGTACATTCAGTTGATAGTTCTCAAAAAGCAATTGATTTAGTTGAGAATAATGTAAAGTTAATTCCTGAATTAGCAGAAAAACATCAAAGTTTTGTGTCAGATTCATTGGAGTATATAACAAACACTGACACTCAATATGATGTGATTATTTTGGATCCGCCAGCGTTTGGAAAACATAAAAGGGTAAGACATAAAGCGGTACAGGGGTATAAGCGTTTAAATGCAAAAGCGATGAAAAAAATTCAACCTGGTGGAATAATATTTACCTTCTCATGTTCACAGATTGTAGATAAAGAATTGTTTGCAAATACCATAGCAGCAGCAGCAATAGAAGCTAGAAGAAAAGTAAGGGTATTACATCAATTGCACCAACCTGCTGACCATCCTGTGAATTTGGCTCAGCCAGAAAGTGAATATTTGAAAGGGTTAGTAATACAGGTGTTATAAGTAGGAATAGATTTAATAGCCCCAACTATTATCTTGTAATCGGTAACGGTTAATTGCAAATTTAATACGAGGTTTAATGTCTGTATAGTTGGATTCAGCAGCTACAGCAAAAACTCCTATTCTGTAACGAGCCCTTTGCGCTTTGAAAGTTCTTTCTATTCCAGCAAAAGCTTCTACATAAGAATAGTTTGACTCTGGTATCATCAGAGCGCTTCCTCCAGCAGCTAAATGTAATCCCAATTTTTTTACAAGTGGGATAAAATTGACAATAGCTCCATTAAAATGATGGGTGTAATGCATTTGGAAAAACGCATCAGTTACCGTTAAGGTGGTATCCTGAATCTGCATTGACTGCATCAATGAAGCAAAGAAATATTTATCCCCTCTAGGAAAGATGATATAATCAGCGTATCGTAAATCTTGAGTATTGGTAAACTTTCCATATTTAGCAACATATGATGAGGTTCCCATGGTTCCTAATTTAAATTTTTGAGATATAGATCCTTCAACGTAATCAAAGTTAATGTCTGACCCCAATAAGTTGTCAAACCCCTTTTCATAGTACAAGGCAAAAGTAGGCCATCTTGAACCTAAAATTACCTTACGATATGGTTCAGTCATATATTTTTGAAAAGGAGTATAGGCTATTCTGTTTTGCATAGATAAACTCTGGTACATTTGAAATGTAGAAACTTGATTCCCGCCAAACCAATCTTCAGTTATGGACCCAAATTTATAACCATCTATAGGTTTACGTTCTTCGAAAGCTAACCTCGAATAAAAATAAACACCATTAATAATTTCTCTACTCCAGCCAACATAGGTTTCATTTAGTTCAATCCAATTATCTCGGACAAATAGGTTTGTTAATGCATCATTCTCAACTAACATTTCAAATTGATTTCCCGCATAAAAATAAAGATGACCTAAATGCATGGGGTCATATCGATAATTTAACCAAAGCATGCCTTTAAAATCTCCATTACGGAGCCCAATATTTGCATTCCCATAACCAAAAAGAAATTTTTCATTTTTCCATTTTTTAAAATAATCCATACCAGGTCCATACCTTAAACTAGTTATTTCAAAAATATCAATCATAGATATTAAAGAGCTAAAACCAATTCGTTGCTTTTTTTGCCGATTGGTAATGTTTATGCCATCCCATAATATATCCATAAAAGTAATTTTATTATACACAGAATCAATAGAATCTAGGTAATGTTTACTGTGTGTAACAGCATAAATACTATCTTTTATAAATTGATAACGTTGTTCTTTTATTGTTAGGGGCTCAGGTCGTATTTTATCCCAATAAGAAGAGTCCCTTTCATAGGCTTCCTGAGTAGTTACTGCAACTTCATTCTTAAAAAAACGTTTTTCAAAAGTTGGGTTAATAATATAGTTGTTATAGTTCAGTGTTGTTTCACCATTGAAGTTGTTTCTTTTAGTTTTAGAATAATAAGTGAACTTCTGAGATTTAAGAACTTGAATAGAATCTTCTAAAAACTGGTATGCTTGTTCTATCCTAAACTCATTATATAAAATAAGACCACCATTTTGTAATGTTAAATCTAATTTGTGAATGTGAAATGATTTGTCTTTTATCCAAATATACCCATTCCAAGTTGCGTTTCCTTTTTTACGAGGAGTGACTTTAATTTTATAAAGCATGATATTGTCTTCAAACGTTGTTTCCTCAAGTTTAAACTTGTAGGTTATAACGGCAGTAGCATGAAGAGGGGAGATGAGCGGAAGGTCACTAAGTTTTTCATTATGCAATAAATTTTGGTAGAAGTTAAAATCTGAATGGGTTGTGGTTAAAGAGAATAGAGCATAGGTGTTTCCCATTTTTTTATAGGCTGTTCGTATTTCTTTAATATTATTAGGCGCTTCAAAATGTTTGGTGAGCATAATTTCTGCCATGTTCATTTCATTAGCTATTTTTTGAATTTTTTCTTGTTGTTTTTCTTCATTGAGTTTTTCAACATCAAAAGAGGTTTCATTTTGAGCTTGAATTTTTTGTTCTTCTTCTAATCTTTTTCTTCTTCTTTTTTCTTTTTCACTAATAATTTCTTTAGCCTTTATATAAACGTCACAAGATGAACTAGTGTATTGTTTTTTCCATTTTTTTCTTCGTTGGATGGCATTATTTATAATGCCATATGCAGGATCTCTTCTTTTAGCTTTGACAACTAATTCATCTAGCTGTATATTGTCTGTTTCTAACCAAAAATTACGAACTAAATCTTCGTTTTTGTCAATAATAATTTGAAGTTCTTTGGTTTTATAACCAATAGAGGAAATTACAACATCAAAAGTTAACACCGCTGAAGAAGCATTATTGAATTGATAATAGTATTGACCTTCGGTGTTAGTAGTTGTCCCGTTTTGAGTATTTTTAAAATAAATATTTACAAATGGAATAGGTTGGTTATCACTATCGTACACATATCCCGAAATTGATTGAGTATAACCACAAAGTGTTATCGATAAATATATGAGGATAAATAAAATCTGCTTCATTGGAGAGTAATCGGTACTTAATTGGTTGTATAACAATTAAGGGTTAGTAAAAGTTACAGATGGAAGAATTATTTTTTACATTTTGAAACAGTATTTGAAAATGCTTTTTGTTCAGTCTTATTCATCTCATCAAACACCCATATTTGATTACATTTTTCTATAACTTCTTTAGAAACATCATCTTCATTACACCTACATACAGTATATTTATAATCCGACGCTGATATTTTTTTTCGTTCTAGGTATTCATCAAGTATTGCAGATTCTTTACATATTTTTAAATCATATAAGTATTGAGTCAGTTCACGTTTATTTTTCTTCTTTTCATTAAGTTTTTCATCACAAATTGCTTTGTATTCTTTATCTGTGTCCCCATACAAAGCACAATCACATGTTGTGACTTCTAATTCATAAGATTGCTTTTCAACGCATTTTTTGAGTTGTGCTAAATTCTTTTTACGATCAGCTTCAGAAATTAAGCTATCATTAAAAAAAGTGTCATTGCATTTTTTCTTTAAGCGATAATCATCAACATTGATACAGTCGCAAATAGAAAAATTGGAATCCTTTTTCTTTGGACATTTTTTTAGCTCTTCAAGATTCTTTTTTAATTGTTCTGAAGAGATGTGCTTGTAGTTGTATAAACGGTTACATGCTTTTAAAAGACCTTTATCCTTTTGGTCAGCATTGGCACAATCACAAATGCTAGGATATTTGCAGATATAAAGCTGTTTGTCGTAAGCTTGTTGTTCTTCTTCCGACATAAAGTCATAGTCATAAGTTAGGTTACAGATTTTTTTTTGTTCTTTATTTCTCCAATCTATATCGTTACAATCACATATTGTAGGTTCTTGAATAACTTCAAGCCTAATAGTATCACCTTTATAGTTGACATAATCATAGTAGTCAACTTGAGCAATAAATTGAAAAAGAATAAGGTTAGTAAACAATATCAATGCTGTTTTCATAGTTTAGATGTATTGGTAATAACAAGGTTTAAATCAAAAGTGAAAGTAATTGTTTGTGAACTTTTTCTATCTAAAACTTCCATCGTATACCCGCTAACTTCATAATTGTTTAAGGTTTTTTCTAATTTCCCAAATTTAGGGTTGAATTGATTAAAACCATTTTTGATAAGCCACCTCCTGGCCATTTCTTGAGCAATATCTCGTTCATTAAATGCATTGTACTTTCTAATATATTCAATGGAATAAAGTAGAGTATGTAAAAGGGCTGCTTTATGTTGAATTGCATTTGTAAGTGCATTATTAAAACGCTCATAGACTAATTGATCCATTTGATTATTATAATGTGGATCTTCAGTTTCAAAAAGAGGGTTTTGGTAACTGAAATAATCAAAAAGTTTTTGCTCCTTTGGAGTAAGTGTGGTAACTAATTTTGTTGTTGAGTCCTTGAGACTATAATTAGGGAATAGGGTAAATGCTTTTTCATAAAGAATATAGTTGTCATCCGATTTAACTAAGAAAACATGCTCCATTTCATAGGTATGGTACAATTTATTTTGGTTTATCTTTTCTTTTTGTGTTTCAATTTTTTCATTGCTAATAGCTAATAAACTATCGTAAGAATTCTTTAACGCCTTCTTTTGTTTTACAATTTGTCTTCTTTCAGTGTATAAACTATCTAAAGTTATAAAAGCAGCGGGTTTATCTATTCTTAATTGACTAAATGTATAGGAAATATAATTTGTAGCGTGTTTCTTAGTCAAAATCGCTTGAATACTATCTTGAACTTTTTTGTTGTCTTTTTCTTCTTGTGAAAGAGGTGCACTTGAATAATCATAGTTCATTAATGTACAACGACTAAAAGTAGAAGATAAAAAAATGATGATTGTATAATATAATAACAACTTCATAGATAGTAAAATTAAGAAAATTATCTAGCTGAATTATAAAAAAAGGAATGTTAGTAAAGAATCTGTCAAAAAAAATAAAGAGAAGCAGTTAAAATAAAAGTATTTAATTATATTTGTTGCACAAGTTTTTCGTAAAACTGAATGTTAAATATATACGATTTATATAAGAAGATGGAAAGCAACAAAATTTTGCTTTCGTTTAAAGGAGCTATTACCTCTGAGTTATTGACTTCTATTCTTCAAATCGTTGAAACTAGAATGGAGGAGTTGGAAGACCCTGCTAAAGAGCGTAAAAAAGTATTTAACGTATTAGTAGAAATTTTACAAAATTTATATCATCACATTGATGATTTTGATGTTCAAGGTACTCCTGAAGAATTGAACAATATTAAGTCGTCTATTTTTATGATTAGTAGAATGCCTAACGAATATCAAATCGTTACAGGGAACTATCTGCTTTCAGAAAATGTTCATAAACTACAATCAAGAATTGATCATGTTAATAGTTTGGATAAAGACGAGCTAAAGAGATTTTATAAAGAGACTTTAAATAATGGAGAAATCAGCGTTAAAGGTGGAGGTGGATTAGGTTTCATCGATATTGCTAGAAAATCTGGTCAGAAGTTGGAATATAATTTTATCAAAACAGATGATAAGTATTCATTTTTTACATTAATAGTTAAAGTAGAAAAAATTAATAAAGATATTTAATTTAGGTAGATATGGAAGAATTAAAAATTGAAGGTTCGGCAAAAACGCCAACAATTGAGTTTAATGGAAGTGGGGAGTTATTATTGAAAGGAAGATCTATACCTGAAAACTCAATAGAGTTTTATAAACCAATTTTAGATTGGATAGAAAATTATGGAGGTTCTCCTCAAGATAAAACAGTAGTGAATGTTCAATTAGAATATTTCAATACAAGTTCTTCTAAATGTATCTTAGATGTATTTAAAAAATTAGAGACACTTTCTGGAACTTCAATTGAAATTAATTGGTACTATGAAGAAGATGATGAGGATATGTTAGAGGCTGGAGAAGATTATCAGGCAATTATCGATATTCCTTTCAAAATGATTGAAGTAGAAGAGCTTTAATTTTTAACCTAGAAAAATTTATTGACATTAATCGTTGGCTGTTCTCTTGTTGAGCAGCCTTTTTTTTATCAACAATGAAAGATATAATTATTGCATTGGATGGACATTCTGCTTGTGGTAAAAGCACATTAGCAAAAGCATTAGCAAGGGAGTTGAAGTATGTCTATATAGATTCTGGAGCAATGTATAGAGCAGTAACTTTCTATGCAATGGAAGAAGGTTTGATTACTGAAGGTGAAGCTATTGATAGAAACTTAATTATTGAACATCTATCAAATATAAATATCTCTTTTAATTATAATAGTCGAACTGGAAAGTCAGAAACTTACCTCAATGGTAATAATGTTGAAGAAATCATACGAACAATTGAGGTTTCTAGAAATGTAAGTGAGGTAAGTAAGATTAAAGAAGTAAGAGAAAAATTAGTTGAGTTTCAACAACGATTAGGTAAAAATAAAGCAATAGTAATGGATGGGAGGGATATTGGAACAGCTGTTTTTCCCAATGCTAAACTGAAACTTTGGATAACAGCCAATAATGAAATTAGAGTTGCTCGTCGTTATAAAGAACTATTAGAAAAGGGATATAAAGTATCGCTCAAGGATGTCGAAGAAAATGTAGCCCAAAGAGATTTTGAAGACTCTAATCGTAAAGAAAGTCCTTTAGTAAAAGCAGAAGATGCTATTGTACTGGATAATTCTTACCTTTCAAAAGATAAAACTTTGAGAAAAGCCCTTGAATTTGCTTATGAAGCTATGAAAAAGTAACCTTTATTAGGCTACTGAATGTTGTTAGCTATTAACTCTTAAAGAATCTTCAAGTAATTCTTTCCATTCTTCAAATAATGGAACTGATTCTCCTGTCTCAAAATCCATACACACTAAGATTGTTCTTCCTTTTGTGCATAAAATATCTTTACCATTTTTTCTTTTATACAATTCATAAGATAGTGTAAAACTTTTGTTCCCTACATGTTCACATTTCGTAAGTACATAAACTTCATCATGTAATTTGATGATTTCGATGTAGTCAATTTCATTTCTTCCTAAAACGACACCTTTTTTCTTCCAATTCCACTCACGGTCTGCTATTCCTTTAAAAAAATCAATTCTCCCTTGCTCAAAATAACTTAAATAAGTAGCATTGTGGACATGTCCAGCCATGTCTAAATCTGAAAATCGAACTTGTATATCTGTTTTATGACTCATAATCGTATTGTTAAGAATTTGGCCTTATTATTTATAATTGGCTAAATAACAAGATAAAAATAAGAAATGATTTTTGAAAAGTCTAATGAAAAATTCAGAAGTTAAGTAAAGTTAACATTTATAAGGCTTATGATTTTATGGTATATTTCTTAAATAATACAAATAGGCTAGATGCTCTCCAAAACATCCAAGCTAAAAAAGCATACCAAATTCCTTGGATATTCAAAGCGAAGGAGTCAAAAAGAAAAACCAATGGTATAAAGATGATGAAAGTACCTATTAATAGGATGTTTCGCAAGGTTTTCGCTTCACCCAATCCTTTGAAAATACCATCCAGTGTAAATGCCACTGAATTGATAGGTTGTGCAATAATGATAATCCAAAAGAAGGAGAAAAAAATTGTACGGTCTATACTGTCATCAAAATAGACAGTAGCAATCATATCCTTAAAGATAAAATAGGTCAAAGCCAGTAAAGATGCAATAATACTATTGATCTTAATTAGATAGAATCCAAGCTTTTTAAGCTGTTGAATGTCTTTTTGACCTAAAAGTTTTCCTGCAATAGCGTTTCCTGCATTAGAATACCCGTCAATAAAAAAAGAAGAAAATAACCAAATGTTTATTCCAATAGCATATGCAGATAAAGCATGTTTTCCATAACCATTAGCAAACCGCAATGCAATAATAAATGTAGCATTAAGAGCAAGAGTACGAATAAGCATATTCAATGTTAACAATAAAGTGTTTTTCAATTCAGGGTTTAATTTTAATGTAGGCTTCAAGTCGAAAGGTGTCTTTTTCAGGAGGAAATAAATTGAAAGCGAAAACATAATAATTTGTGCAATTAGACTGGCCAAGGCAGCTCCTTGAACCCCCATAGCTGGAATAATGTCTGAAACACCATGTATCAAAATAAAGTCAAAGATTAAATTGAAGACACCACCAATTAAACTGATAAGCATGGCCCAAGATGTATTTTGATAACCTCTGAAAATACCAAATATGCCTGCTATAAATAATGAAAGAGGTAACCCAATAGCCCTAATTTTGTAGTAGTCAAGAGAAAATTCAAGTGTTTTTAAATTGGTGTCATTAAACAAGAATGTAGAGATAGGTTGGTAGAAAATCACGGTTAGTAACCAAAAAAATACCCCCAATAAAATGCTCAATATAAGAGATTGCGGAATAAGGGTTTTTATTTTATCTAATTGGTTCATCCCTAAGTACTTTCCGACTTGAGCTGAAATAGCTGTCCTAACCTGAGCTAGTCCCCAAACAAGTGTAGAAATTAAGCCAACAGCCAATCCAACTCCTCCTTTTGCTTCAGTTGCGTGTTCAGGAATTTGGCCAATAATAGCTAAATCAACTAAACCTAGTAATGGTTCAGTTATATTATATAAAATAGCTGGTATGGCTAGTTTATTTATATCGGATAAAGAAATACTATCCTTCATAAAGTTGGTTAATCAAATGAGCTAATTTAGACGTTTCTTCAACAGTATTATAACTGTGAAGACAAATTCTGATACATTCTTTTCCAGGAGAAACAGTAGGAGATAAAATGGGTTTAATGTCAAAATATTCTTTTTGTAGAGATTGAGCAATAAATTTAGTTTTGCTATTACTACCAATAACTATAGCAATAATCGCGCTGTAATTTCCTGTGCTATATAAAATATGTTTAGATAGAATATTCAAAAACGTAGTTTTGATATTGATTAAGTTTTCTCTTTTTTCAGTACTTTGTTTTAGGTTAAAATATTGCTGTTTTATAGTTTGTATTGTCGATGGAGATGGAGCTGTTGTGTAGATAAATGAGCGACAAAAATTAATTAAGTAATTACGAAGTTTATTTGACCCCAGCACAGCTGCACCATGGCAACCTAAAGCTTTTCCGAATGTTATAACTCTAGCGAAAACATCTTGCTCTAGTTTAAGTTCGTTAATCAATCCAGACCCATCAGGACCTGATAAACCAAAACTATGCGCTTCATCAACAATTAAGTACGCTCCAAACGTTTTACACATTTCACTCATTGCTTTTAGGTCAGGGGAGTCTCCACTAATTGAATAAACAGCTTCTATGATGACATAAACCGTGGAAGAGGCATGTTTTTCAAGTTTCTCCTTAAGGTCTGTAATATTATTGTGTTTAAATACATAGCTCTTTGCATTAGATAGACGCATGCCATCCCGAATACTGGCATGTATTTCTTGATCATATAAGATAATGTCATTACGTTGGGGGAGGCTTGATAATAGACCTAAATTAGCTGTGTAGCCACTGTTAAAAATTAAGCTATTATCAACATTGTGATAATTAGCTATAAATTGCTCAAGTTCTTCTATTTCATGATAGTTCCCAGAAATTAACCTTGAACCAGTTGCTCCAATTTTGGAGTCGTTGAGTAAGGTAGAATTAGATAGACCTAAATAATCATTAGAGCTAAAATCTATGAAATTATCATTAGAATTGATAGTGAGTGTACGGTAAAAATTATCATCAATTCTAGCTTGAATTTTTTGAGCTAATTTAGTAGGGAACTCCATTACTATTCTTCTCGTTTATCTAGTTCATTGTTAATTAAATCAACAACCATAGATAGTTTGGTGTTTTTGACTTCAAGTTCTGCTTTTTCTGCAGCTCCCATTGATTTAGCCTTGAGCTTAAGTTTCATTTTGTTTGCTCCAATTGTAGGGTTTATTTTTGCTCTTCTTAGCTTTAAGTCTTTAGTACTCATTTTAGCAATATCCTCTTGAGTTAGCAAGTGATCTTCTTTTTCTACTTTTTCTGTATTGGCTGTTGACTTGTTTGAGGTGCTAGAGCTATTTTGTTTAGCTTTAATTTGCTCTTTAACGTCTTTTCTTTGTGCTTCTAATTTGTTTTCTCTTTCTTTAAATGTAGTTCTTTCTGCTTTTGTTAACGTGTTTTTCTCAAGTTGTAAGTTTACCTTTTCCAATTTATTTTGTTTTAACTGCTTTTTAATTTTAAGTTCTTCAATTTCAAGTTGGGTAATTTCAGCGTCTTTTCCAGTAACTTTCCCTTTGGTGATCTTCTGTTCTTTACTTTGAATTTTATTTTCAATAGAGTTTATTGAGTTGGTAAGACTTGCTTTTTGGTTTTGTAGTCCTTCTCGTGTTTTGCCTGACATAAAGTCATCCATAGCTTGGTCTCTTTCAGCCTTACGTTGTTCTCGCTTTTCATCTTGCTCTTTAAACCAGTCGTCATCATCATCTGATTTATTGTTTGATTGAGCTGATGAAGTGTTTGATTGTGAAGATGAATTTGAAGAAGTAGACGAAGATCCTCCACATACTAATCCATATGATGCAGCTAACATACTTTCACTAATAAAACCTCCAGACTCCTTAGCCATCATTTCAGTAATCTCCTCCATTTTTAAGTGGAAAAAATTATTCTCATCCAGCTTCCCATATCCATTAACTTCCCACTTTTTTTCTCCATTATCACATCTTTTCTCACCTTTCCAATCTAAATATAAACTGTTGAGTCCACTAATGTGAATAGTTACTTCACCTGCATCATTCGTAACACCAGATCCTCTCTTTTGACCTTGGATATAAGCAGATACTGTATGTCCAGAAACTCCTTGACCTTTGTAAGTTACTTTAAGTTTAACATCTTGCGCGATAAACAATAATGTCATCAATGTAAAAGCTGTTGTAAATAATGTTTTCATAATAAGTGTTTATTTAAAGTTTTCGTTGATTCCTAATCCAAATAAAGCAAAATCATATTTTACAGGATCATTTTGATCTAATTTTTTTAAATTATTATCTAGCTCTTCAAGAGCCTTCCAGTCGTTTTGTTTTCTAGACAGCAGATTCAAAGACCGCGCCACATTTCCAGAGTGGACATCAAGTGGGCATGATAATATTGAAGGAGAGATTGATTTCCAAATTCCAAAATCGACCCCTTTATTATCTGCTCTTACCATCCACCTTAAAAACATATTGATACGCTTAGCAGCAGAACCTTTTTCGGGGTTAGAAACATGTTTGAAAGTTCTTTGATCAGTCGCTTTAGCAATTTCAAAAAAAGAAGTTCTAAAACTGATAATAGCCTCTTTTATTGAGGTTGAAGTAGGGGATAAGCCATTCGAAAATAAATCCTCAAGACTATTATGTTGGGTATAACAATGTTGAAGTGATTTAATAAAATAGTTTAAATCAGCACTATTAAAAGTCCTGTGTTTGATATCTTGAATATACTTAAAATCTGTTTTTTCGTTATAGTTTATGATAAAGTTATAGGGTTGCATATCCATAGCCTCAACTATACGCTGTCCATTTTTTATAATCATTTCTCGTTTACCCCAGGCGATAGTAGCAATGATAAAGCCGCTAATTTCAATGTCTCTTGAATCAGAAAAAAGATGAGGAATACTAATCGGATCATCTTTAATAAAGTTGAGGTTATTATACTGTTCAACTTTCTCATCTAAAAAGGCCTTTAATTCGTTGAAATCTAAACTCATTTTTTCTGTTTTAAAGTAAGTTTAAAAGCAAACCATGTTCCCCAAAAAGTTAGAAGAATATCGGCAATAACAAACCAGATAGGATGATATGGAACCATAATTAGGTTGAAGATAATATAAAAGAAAAATATAGCCCCAATAATAAGCCCAACTTTTCCTATTGATCTTGAAAGTTTATTACCTAAAAAACTTCCTAGAAATGAACCGATAAAATGGGATGTTATAATAATTAAAAAAGCATAAAAAGGCGTGTTTTCTATGAATGTCTTTAATGCAACTTTATCATTAAAGTCAAAGTTCGTAGGAATAGGATATACAAAGTGACCTATGGCTTGTATAATGGCCACTGAAAATATGCCTAAAAACAATCCTAAAATTACACCGATTATTTTTCTCAACATTAATTTAAATAAACTTCAAATTTATCTTCAGAAACTTCAACAACAGAAATATGTTCTTTCAATGTTGTAGATAAAGTCAGCCCAACAAAATCAGCGCGAATAGGGAAGAGGCGGTGCCTTCTGTCAACTAAAACAACTGTGTTTAATTGTAAGATGTCTTCTTCAAGCAAAAAACTAGTAGCATGAATTAGTGTTTTTCCAGAGTTTAAAACATCGTCAATCAAGATGACAGCTTTATTGGTCAATTTTGCTTTGTCTCCAGATAATTTAATGGTATGCGCATTAGGGTTATCTTTGTTGAGTGTAAGTGTTAAGAAAGATAATTTAAGCTTAGAAATTTGATTTAAGATGCATTGTATCTTTTTAGCTATTTTTACTCCTCGATCACTAATCCCGATGATTACAATTTCTTCTTTATCGTAATGCAACTCAATCAATTCTCGAGCAATTCTTTGAAGTTTTTGCTCCACTTGTAAAGAGGATAAAATAGCAATTTGATCTTTATTCATTGTCGAATTTAGCTTTTAATAAGTTGATAATAAAGAGTAGCCAACCTGCAATCAGAAATAAACCTCCTAAAGGAGTCATCGGGCCAAATATTTTTGGCAGGAAATCTATGGCTAAACTATAGTTAATAGCAAGGATATATATTGATCCAGAAAATAAGATGATTCCAGTTTTGAATAAGGCAGAAACCGTTTTAAGATTTAATTTTGGAAATTGGGTTTGAAGAATAGCTAATAATATTAATGCTATTCCATGTATTTGTTGATATTGGACACCTGTTTTCCAACTCTCTATTTTTAAAGCAGGATAAGCTAATGTTTCTCGAAGATAATGAGCTCCAAGAGCTCCTAAAATTACAGCGATTAATAAGGCAATACCACCAAAAATTAATGTCGATTTTATTTTCATTTTTTTCGAATAAATTGACTAACTTTTCTTAACGGTTTGAGGTACAAAGAATAAAACTTAGGGTCCATTTGGTTAATTTCCCAAGCCTTTCGATCTTCTTTGTTGGCTTTTAACCTATTTGAAATAGAAGCATTACTTTGACCACCAACCCTCATTTTTGTAATTGTTTCGGGATAATAAGTAGTAGAAATGTTTTCCTTATGAAGAACCCTTAACATTAATTCATAGTCAGCAGCAGATTTTAAAGATAAATTGTACACACCATACTTATCGTATATTTTCTTTCGAACAAAAAAAGTAGGGTGAGGAGGCATCCAACCTTTTAGAAATGCATCCTTTTTGTAGGCACCAGATTTCCAGTACCTGATTATTTTATTTGTATCTTTTCTATCTACATAAACAAGATCAGCATAAATAGAGTCATAATCTTTGATGTTTTTAGCAATGTTTTCAATTACATGGTTATTGGCATAAAAATCATCTGAATTGAGTATTCCTACTAATTCTCCGCTTGCTATTCGAACACCTTTGTTCATCGCATCATAGATTCCTTTGTCTGGTTCAGAAACTATAGTGTTAATTTTATTCTTGTATTTGTTTATTATAGCTAATGTTGAATCGGTAGACCCACCATCAATAATGATATACTCAAGATCTTGGTAAGTTTGATTAATAACAGATAGAATGGTGTCTTCTATTGTTTCTTCACTATTGTATGCTATCGTAATGATGCTAATCTTCACAGGAAAAGAATTATAAACTATAAAGATAAAATATTGTTTTTAATAAAACTGGAAAAAATGATGAGAATGAAGTTATTTTTAAAATATCAGTAAAAATTAACAGAATTAAACTTTATTATCGTATATTTCCAATGTAATTTTTGAGAAAATAAAATGAAAAAAATCTACTTGTTATTTGGACTAGGACTTGTGAGTAATGGCTTTATTAGTCAGGCTTATGATGACTACATTGGAGCTGGCCATTCAGATGGAATTATAGTTACAACTAGTGATAATCATCAATTATATCAAGGTTCTGAATATGCTTCAGGAAATAAGACACTGGGAGGACAGGGACTTGTTGGTAAACAAATGGAAGCTTCTCGTTTTTTATCGCAAGCTTCGTTTGGGGCTAATATGGAGTTAATTAACGAAGTAGCTGATTTAGGTATAGAAAATTGGATTGATCAACAATTAAATACCCCTCCAACATTTTACACAGATACCTTAGACAGTATTTACCATAAGTCTTTAGGGATTTTTGTAGCAAATGGAGGTGATTCAGCTGATTATCCTATTCGTCCTAATCATGTACACATGGATTATGCTTGGTGGCAGAATAATATGTTAGCTAAAGATATATTACGTCAAAGAATTGCTTATTCATTGAGTCAGGTATGCGTGATATCGTTAGAAGGAGGACTAAGTGGCTATTCAGCAGGAGTTGCGAATTATTACGATATCATGGTCCGAAATGCTTTTGGTAACTATAAGGATTTATTATTAGAAGTGAGTTTACATCCTGCTATGGGAAATTATTTGAGTCATATGAATAACCCCAAAACGGATACTGTAAACAATATTTTTCCAGACGAGAATTATGCAAGAGAAATTATGCAGTTATTCTCAATAGGGTTATACAAATTAAATATTGATGGCAGCTATCAATTGGATGTGAATAATAATCCAATACCAACATATACTAATGCAGATATTAAAGAGTTTGCAAAGGTGTTTACTGGTTTAGGAGTTGGAGCTAGATTAGATACAAATAGTACTTATTTTGGTTTAGGAATTTATATCGCAGATTTAACAGTGCCTATGCAGATGTATGAAGAGTGGCATGAACAAGGTCCAAAAAATTTACTAGATGG
>JAUHZI010000037.1 GCA_030426105.1 Bacteroidia bacterium
CCGCCTACATTTTGCAGATAACCGTTAGTGGATAGTTGGCGTAAGTAGCGCTTTAGACTATTGTAATTGATGCGCAGGGCCAGTCTGACTTCCTTGCTGTAAAAGCTGGGCTTCTTTTCCTTTTTTTATTTCCCCCGTAATTAAAATTTTTCCTTTTTCAGATGTATAATATCCATCCTCAATTTTTATTTTTGAAGGTTGATAATCAGAAATCACATTCACTTCATAACCACGAGCAAACAGCTCTACACCTGCTGTAATAGCTACAACCAAGAAAAGCAACAATGCAAACAGCCAATTCCTGTATATCCATGAGTTAACTCTGTCTTTAGCACTATCATAAGTAACCACTTCTTCTCCATTTCTTTCAGCTACAGCAGCCGAAAGCAAACGTTTTACAGACAACGCAGCATACGCCACAACAGCAGCAACCAATAAAGAAACAATCAACCACAACACATAGTTTGTAGTTGGCTCCTTAACCTGCTCAACACCTCCTGTATCTTTCTTCTTAACAGGCGCTACATATGCATCAGCATAATCTAAAATAGCATCTACTTGCTCCTTAGTAACAGACTGAGGAGTCATTTGTGACTTACTAAAGTTAATTACTTCAGACGCCCTCTTTGACTTCCCACTCTCGGCCAATCCTACTGGATCAGCAATCCATTCATAAATCATTTCACCTTCGCCAGCTTCTTCCCAAAGTGCTCTTGCACCCTGTAATTTTGGCCCAGTTGAATTCTTATCTAACTTATGACAAGCAGCACAATTCGCTTTAAATAAAGCAGCACCATCTTCAGCAGCAAAACTACTTGGAACAGCAGCAAATATTGCTAATGACAAGCCAAGAGTTTTAATTTTATTTATCCAATTAATTTTCATGCTTTTACCTTTAAGGTCGATTTTTAAGCTTTTTTAACACTCGCAAAAGTAACACTTGGCTCTTTATTTCACAGCCTTTTGTCATAAAATTGTCTTCCAATCCATTATTTTAGAACCATTCTAAATAAGAGCAAGATTAAACAAAAATCTCCCACCGCATTTTTTCATCGACAAAACATAAATAAACTCACACATTTAAAAACTGGAACAATTTTTATGGTTTATATTATTCTTTTATATTACTTTGTAGAACTAAACTAACCAAAACTGATGAAGACATTAAGCTTAATTACAATATTGACACTATTCACTACTGTATTTGGCCAGGAGAACAACAACTGGAGACTATACCCTGGTAGTAACCAAGGTTCAACTAATGAAACTAGTCTACAAGAGGATAGTACAACAAAAAAACTCGACTTCAATGCTCCATTGGGAACAGTTAACATTTACCAAACAAACCAGATTGATTCGTTAACAAAAAAAATAGGAAGAGCCCCATATATACTAGGGTACACTGTGCAGTTAGAAGTTAGCCAACAAACCTCAAAAATAAGAGACGCGAGATACCGCCTACTAAAATTACAACCAAATGCTCCTATTGAAGAGAAATACCTAGCTCCAAACACCTACCTATACGGCGGATCTTTCTACACCAGAACTGATGCGTATGAATTTAAAAATGAAATCAAAAACTATTTTCCAAACGCAATTGTTATTGCTAAAAAGATGAACTTACCCCCAATAGAAAAAACAAAATAAAAATGAAAATAATAGTAACTGGAGGAGCTGGTTTTATTGGCTCTCACACTGTTGTAGAATTAATTGAAAGAGGACACACCCCAATAATTATTGACGACTATAGAAACTCTAAACCTTTCATCCTATCAAGGATTGAAGAAATTACCAACACAACAGTTAAATCATACAATATAGACTGTTGCTCTTTTGACAAACTTGACAAAGTATTTAAAGAAGAGCAACCTGATGGAATAATCCACTTCGCCGCTTATAAAGCTGTAGGAGAATCGGTAAACCAACCTTTAAAATACTATAACAACAACCTAAATTCGCTAACAAACATCCTATCTCTTATGCAGAAGCACAAAGTAGACAATATTGTCTTTTCTTCTTCTTGCACAGTATATGGAACTGCTGAGAAAATCCCAGTCACAGAAAAAACCCCAAGAAAACCAGCTGAATCCCCTTATGGAAACACAAAACAAGTTGGCGAGGATATTTTAACCGATTTTTTTAATAGTGAGCACGATAAAAACATTTCAATATTAAGGTATTTCAACCCTATTGGGGCTCACCCTTCTGGACTAATTGGAGAACTTCCGATTGGAACCCCAAACAACCTAGTTCCCTACATAACTCAAACAGCAGCAGGGATCAGAAAAGAACTGACTGTATTTGGAGACGACTACACTACAAAAGACGGCACCTGTATTAGAGACTATATACACGTTGTAGATTTAGCTACAGCTCACATATACGCCATCGAAAAAATTGCTAAACAAAGTAAACAACTTGACATCTATAATGTAGGGGTTGGTATTGGAACTACTGTACTAGAAGTTGTTCAAACATTTGAAGAAGTTAACAACCAGAAGCTTAATTATATTATCGGAAACAGAAGAGCAGGAGATGTTGTTGAAATCTACTCTGACAATACAAAAATCGTAGAAGAATTAAATTGGAAACCTAAGTATTCTCTAAAAGACGCCCTCAGAGATGCTTGGAATTGGCAAAAGAAAATGCAAAATGATTAACAAGAGGGCTTTATTAACATATTCATTTATTTATTTTTTAATTGGCTTTAATTATGCTCAAGGCAGAATAATTGACCAAGTTAAAATAAGAGCAGACGACCCTGACAAAGAACGATTTGACCGAATTGCTCTAGACTTAAAAACAGACCACTGGCTTGAAACACCTCCTGGAGTTGAATCTAGACTATACTCAATAGGTATTTCAGCGATCCTATACAAGGACATCCCTTTATCTAAAAAGAGTAATTTTTCGATTGCCTATGGCATTGGGTTGTCTTCTGACAACATTCATCATAACGGAACTTTTGTTACCTCAACAAACACCCCAAATAATCAAAGCTACACTAAACTTGTTCCTTATAACGGGATTAAACCAAAAATCAACAAGTTAACATTAAACTATATCGAAATCCCATTTGAACTTCGTTTTAGAACGATGAACAAAAGCCTTGAAGAACGTCGTCGTTTTAATTTTAGATTTTACCCTGGATTCAAAGCGGGCTATATGATGGGAAACCATACTAAATTTGTTACTGATCAAACCAAAATAAAAGTTTATCGAACCCCAAATACTTTACCATACAGATATGGACCAACTCTTCGAATAGGATTCAACAAATTATCTTTTGTTGCTTTTTACTCCCTAACTGGGATTTTTGAAGAAGGTAAAGGCAGCCAACTCAACACCTTTTCAATTGGAATTTCATGGCTTAGATTCTAAACGATTAAAGAAAGAAACCGCATGGTTCACTGTATCTGACATCTTTCTAAATTTCATCCCTGTATCTGCAATCAACAGACTAGAGTCGTATTGCATTATTGAGAAAGCTGCTGCTGTATTTTCACGAGTAACTTTAGGTTTTCGGTTGAGCAACTTAGCTAATCTCCCTTCAAAAGAACAAGCTATTGACAACATTACAGGTCCAGCCTTGATATTAGGAGGTTTCACGCCAAAAGCTAAAGCTATTGCTCCAAACAAGTCTTTAAAAGTACTGTTCACCCCTACGCAAACATATCGCTCTTGCCTATCTTTAATAGCCAATAGCTTAATTGTTCCATCCACTACATCTCTAACATCTACTACTCCATTTACACCAGAAGTATAGAACCTTAACCCATCTCTAACAGTTTTAAAAATAGCGGTACTACTAGCATTAATATTTCCTGGCCCTAAAATTACTCCAGGATTAATTATAACTACATCTAAACTGCTATTCCTAGCCTTCAATACTAACTGCTCAGCTTGCATCTTAGACCTTGCATAGTCTGTCCATGATCGCTCACCTGAGACCACTCCATTCTCTACAAAGTACCCCTCTTGACTTTTATTCCTTATTGTTGCTACTGAACTTATAAAAACCAATTGATTAACTTGAGCTGTTTTTATCGCTTTTAAAACATTTTCTGTACCTCGAACATTAACCTGATACAATGTTTCTTTGTCTTCTTTTTCAAAACTTACTAATGCTGCTGAATGTATCACCAAATCTGCATCTTGGATAATTAGCGTCAACAAATCAACATCATTCAAATCACCTTTGACCCAAGTTATTCGATCCCAAAACTCACTTTTTTGATAAAACATAAAAAGCTGCTCCACAAGCTGCTTCCCACTTTCTGAACGATACAAAGCTACAACTGCTTTGCTTTTTGGTGCATATTCGAGAAGGAAATGACTACCTAACAATCCTGAAGCTCCTGTTATTACAACTTTAGTCATCTTCTTGAATCGCTTTAAAGACAAAACCTCTCTCACTTAATTGCTTCAACACTATTGGAAGCGCCTCCAACATAACCTTTGCGCATTTTTCACTATCATGCAATACTATAATAGACCCTTCTGTTACATTATTTACAATGTTCGAAACCAGCTTTTTAACTGTCATTGATTTTAAATAATCCTCAGGTATAACATCCCACAATACAATTTTGTACTTCTTTTTTAACAACCGATATTGACTCCACTTCATCTTACCATAAGGAGGTCTAAATAAGTTTGAAGAAATATTGCTAGCCGCTTCTTTCACGTCATCAAAATACTTTTGATTTGAAGTCTTCCAACCTTTTAAATGGTGTTGCGTATGATTTCCTACTGCATGTCCTTCTCTAAGCACACTCTTATAGGTTTCTGGATGTTTTTCTACTTGATTTCCTATACAAAAGAAAGTCGCTTTAGCATTATATGATTTTAATATAGAAAGTACAGCTTCTGTTACGTTTGGTGTAGGCCCATCATCAAATGTAAAATAAACAACTTTACTCACTTCAGTTCCTCCTTTCCAAATAACAGATGGAAAAAATACCCTTACTATTTTAGGAATTTTGATCATTGTAACTTTTCCTCTACTTCATTGCTACACACAAAAAACGCCTACTTGAACAGTAAGCGTTTTGTTATTTTATTGGTTTCTTAATCCATCTAACCAAACAGCCCTTATTAAATTTACAGGGAAACGTTGTGGGTCTGAATATAAATTCTGATATTTTCCAGAGGTTGTCGTAAACAACTGCTTAGCCTTTGCAAACACTTCCTTATAGTTTGTACCTTCTAATACACCCATTTCAGCAAATGCTACTAAAGATTCATCTGGCTTAAACATTTCATTCTGCCCTAAACCTTCCAGCGAAGCTTCTCTCAACACTTCTAGGTTATTCATTGCCTTACCATATTCATGTCTGATATCAGGGAAGAATAGTTCTTTATCTAAGGACAAGTAGTATTCTACTTCTCCTAGCTCAAGCTCCACTAACTTCTTCGCTAAAGCATCTCCTTTTTCTTTTGCTCCAGCTTGGTAATAACTAGCACATAGACGTACACAAATATCATCTGCTGGAACTTGGTTATTTTCTATAGGCATTTCCTCAAACACCTTATCCAAAATTGCAATAGCTTTTTCTTTTTGTCCTTGAGCAATTAAATCGTTCACCAAGAACATCATTTGTACACGAATTCCATATACCATTCTCATTGTGTAATAATCTACATACACACCTTTTCCTTTCATATTCCCCCATTTGAACCCATTTTCTGTATCCATCATTAATTCATACATCTTATCGGCATTTGTACCACCATTACCACCATGACGAATTGGAGTCAACTTATAAGTCATTCCTTCACTCTGCATATATGGTTTTAAACCTGAATTAGCCTGCATTCCCGCCAAGCTTGCAAAGTAAATTGGTCTATCCCATTCATAGTTAGCCAACATATCCAATACAGCTAAATCTGCCTTGTAAAGCATTTGAGAATTAATCCTCCATCTAATTGTATCTGCCGCTCTAGCTCGATCTTCTTCTTTTAAAATACCATTTGCAATTGCTGCATCTTTATCTACTTTAATGTAGATATTTTTATAAATGGTATAACTTTCATCTTGACAAGAGAAATCATAATGCTTTTTATGAGCATCATCTAAAATATAAGCCATAGCCTCTTTTGCAGAAACCCACTTATCATTTGCTTTTTCTGCATCAACAACAACATAATCTCTTGTTCCACTTCTATAACTAAACTCTTTCATTTTAATTGGAAGTGGCTCAGACTCATATGCTTTTCTCTTCATTTGGTTAATATGCCAATCTGTACTTAACAAACTCATATTTGCAACACGCACATCTGTTCTTACCCCCTCAACCTCTTGAATATACCACAATGGGAAAGTATCATTATCTCCATTAGTAAATAAGATTGCTCCTCCATTTTCGTTTTGATCACAAGAAGCTAAGTAATTATATGCTAAGTCTCTTGCTGTAGTCCTATTAGAACGGTCGTGATCATCCCAGTTTTCTGCTGCCATTAATATTGGGATTACCAAAGTCAATACTGTAACTAGTCCTGCATGCATAGTACGATTACCACTTACTTTTCCTATCAACATCATTAACCCAAACAATACTCCTCCTACAACTGCTACATAAATCGCAGAATTGAAATCAGTAATTATAGCTAACATCAACACAGTTCCACTTATTCCAACATATACTAAAGGGTTTACATCTTTTAATTTGGAAACAACTGCAGCCTTAAATAATGCATACACTCCTATACCTGCCCAAATAGCAAAAGCATAGAAAGATGCTGCAAAGGCATAATCTCTTTCACGTGGTTCGTTTGGCTTCTGATTCAGGTACATTACAATTGCAATACCTGTTAATAAGAACAACAGCAATACTGTAAACCAATCTTTGGGTGCTTTGATTAAATGATACACAAACCCTATTAAACACAAGATTAATGGTAACATATAATACACATTTCTCCCTTTATTATCTTTTAAATAAACTGGTAGGTTCTTTTGACTTCCTATTCTTGGTTCATCAATAAAGTCAACACCACTAATCCAGTTCCCTTCCATAAACTGAGAGTTCCCTGTTATCCCATTCCCTTGAATATCTGTTTGACGTCCTGAGAAATTCCACATAAAATACCTCCAATACATCCAACCTAGTTGATATTTAAACATGTAGTTAATATTTTCACCCATTGTTGGCATATAGATACCTTCAGACTCTAACTTTAAAGCATCTTCGAATCTATTTTGGCTTCTCAACATGTCTCTAACTTGTTCTTTGTTGTATCGGCTATCGTATGGCATCGGCTTATCCTGATTACCTTCATAATCTGACCAAGCAATATACTTACTTCCATATCCTTGTCGGTACATACGTGGGAAAATTGTAGTATACTCAGGAACAAACTTCTTATCTCCTGCTTTACCTTCATAAGTATCGATATACTTAGTTTCTACCTCATCTCCAAATTGTAATTGAATACCTAAACCAGCTTTAGACATTGCTGCATTTACTTCAGCTACTTCAGCTAAAAAAGCATCTTTTTCCCATAAGTTCATAAAAGAATACTCTCTTTCTGGTAATGAGAAGTTGACTAAACCTGCTTTTCCTTTTACACTACTAAAGTTCATATTCACTCCTAATAGATAGAGTTCCCCTTTTAATTTAACAGCGTCTTGTTTAGACAATTGTTTATTTAATGGTAAATTTTTGATGGCATAAGCCTTCATAAAATTACTTTTAGGAGCTTTCAATTTATCAGCATCACAGCTTCCATAAGTTGGCGAATTCCAGTATTGTCCTTTTAATAATGGCCATGCTCCATATTGATCACGATTCAAATATGACACTAACGAGGCTAACGACTCTGGATTATTCTCATCTAACGGTGTATTTGCTGCAGACCTTACAGGAATCATTACAAACGAAGAGTAACCAATCAACAATACAGCTAATGACAATATAATAGTATTCCAAAGTGTCTTTCCAGCTTTTGCTGTAGCATACAAACCATACCCTAAACCTAAAACAACTAACACAACAAAGATGTAAAACCCTGTATTGAATGGCATTCCTAACGTATTTACGAATAAACGCTCAAACCAATCTGCAATACTAACAGACTTTGGTATCAACACAGACTGAACTACACCTAGCGTGACAATAGAAACCACACCAGTAATGATAAATGCTAACGGTTCTACTTTCTTGTACTTTTTAAAATAAATCACAAAGCCAATTGCTGGAATCGCCAATAAGTTCAAGAGATGGACACCTATAGATAATCCTATCATATATGCTATAAACACAATCCAACGGTCTGGGTTTCCTCTAAACCCACTTTCTGCTGCAACCGCTTGTTCATATTTATCAACTTCAACTTCCCATTTTAATATCGCCCAGAACACAATTGCTGTAAACAGTGAAGACATGGCATACACCTCTCCCTCAACAGCTGAAAACCAAAATGAATCTGAGAAAGTATATACTAAACTTCCAACAAATCCTGCTCCCATAATTGCAAATGTATTTGCTCCTTTTAATTCTTCTGAACTACGCAAGACCATTTTCTTTACTAACATCGTAATGGTCCAAAACATAAATAGTATCGTAAAAGAACTTGACAATGCAGACATCGCATTTACCATCATTGCCGCATTTTCTGGGCTTGCAAAAGCAGAGAACAATCTCCCCATCATCATCCAGAATGGTGCACCTGGAGGATGCCCTACTTCCAATTTATTTGCTGTAGTTATATATTCTCCACAATCCCACAAACTTGTGGTTTCTTCCATTGTCATCAAATAAACCGCTGTCGCAATTAAAAAAACAAACCAACCTGTTAGGTTATTAATTTTCTTATAGTTCATCATTTCTATAAATGTTTTAAAGTGACGCGAATTTAATAAAATAAATAGGTTAACCAATCCATTTATTTGATTCCTGTATTTTTTTATGTTTTTTTTTCAGGAAATGCCAATTTATTAAAACAATTCATAATCAATGATTTATATATTTTTTTTATTTTTTCTTTATTTTTTTTGGAACTTATTGAAAATACTTTCTATATTTGCCACCGCAATTGTCCCATGGTGTAACTGGCAACACGTCTGTTTTTGGTACAGAAGAGTCTAGGTTCGAGCCCTAGTGGGACAACAAGCAACTAAACGCTCAATCTCTTACAGATTGGGCGTTTTTAGTTTAAACACCCTTATTTTACTATACGTTCACGATTTTCGAACCAATATAAACCAACACAATACAACATTTATTTTAGTGGTTTGTATTGGTTTGTTTTTTCTGTTTTTAGTACATTTTTTATACATTTAACATTCTAAAAGTATAAAATGTACTAAATCCAAATCAATGGCTAGTGTCTACCTTGTATTCAATCGAAGAAACAAACTTAACAAAAAGAAAGAAGCTCCTATCGAACTTTGCGTGACAATTAAGAACACTCCAAACTACATTGGACTAAAACAACATATCATCCCTAAACTATGGGATAACAAGAAGAAAGAGGTCAAGGCTAACCATCCAAACTGGTTTGAAATTAATACTATTTTAGAGAGCAAAGTAAAATTGGTTAATGAATACTTCATAAATTGTGATCTTAAAAATATCACCCCAAACATTAATGAAGTCAAAATTCTTCTTGGTAAAAAAGCAACAATTAAAAACAATATGTTCATTGCATTTTGCCGAAATGAAGTAAGCAGACGGAATGATATTTCAAACCTTACAATTCACCATCATCTCACAAAATTAGATACTATTGAAGAATGGGCAGGCGGTGATTTTAGCTTTGATAAAATAACCCTATCATTTATTGAAGATTTTGATCTACACCTTGAAAAGATAAGAAAAGTAAAGAAAAACACTAGAGCTAAATACCATGCTTTAATAAAAAGCTACATTAGGAGAGCTATAAACAAAAAAATAATAAAATTTGACGAAAACCCATATAATAGTTATAAAATAAGAAAGGAAGAATCTCACAGAGAACGTCTTACATCAACAGAACTGAGTGCAATTGAAGATGTAGATATTTCTGAATTCGAACACCTAGAAGCTATTAAAGACAAGTTTTTGTTTAGCTGCTATACAGGATTAAGGTTTTCTGATTATCAAAACATTGAGATTTCTAACTTCAACTTCACAAACAAAGGAGAGGTATACTTGACATTTAAAATGTTAAAAGTTGAAACAACAATTAACAGAATGCCCATTCACAAATTATTTTCAGGTAAAGCGATTCCAATCATAAAAAAATATGCTAGTAATCTATATAGCTCTGGAAAGCTCTTCCCTCATCACTCCGAAGGCTATTTTAATCGTTCACTAAAAAAAATAGCTACTGAAGCTAAAATAAATAAAACCATTACATCTCATATTGGAAGACACACATTTGGATCCTTACTTGCAGAAAAAACTAATGACCCTATGCTTATAAAAACTTTAATGGGACATAAAAAAATCGAAACCTCAATGATTTACATAAAATTAAGCAACAAAGGGATTGAGGATAAATTAAGCCAAATCAAATGGTAGAAAATTATTGTTTATAATCCCTAATTGTTTTTATAACCTTTTCATCATCTTGTGTTTCTTCAACCTCTTTAAATGCAAAGACTTTTTTCTGGAATATATCATAACACAAGTTCAAGTCATTTCCTCTATTCTTCTCTAAGGTAGCATACCTATCTTTAGGATCTGTAGCTGGATGACACTGAACAATTGCAGTAGGATTATGGGCCATTTTGTTTCCCCCATACATTGCTCCATTTTCTTTTACCTGGGAAATAAAGCACCAAAGTACTTTAGGATAGGTTTTCCTTAAGTAATTTAATTGGTCAGCTGTTAACCCTAGATCAGTAACAGAATCCGCAACGATAACATCAACAAACTTGATAATATTTTCTAGCTCTTGCATAGGATTGTCAATATATCCTTTAACGAAAATATTTTGCCTTCCTTTATGAGTTGTATTTCTGTTTAATGATTGGACAGTATCTTTACTTTCTAAACCTCCTTGTTCGTAATCTATGTAAGCAACCTTTCGACCAGTTAATGAAAAACCTTCAGCAAACTGCATTGCTAATTGGCTTTTACTTGTGTGTTTGGTTCCTTTAATTAAGATTAAAGCCTGGTGAGGTTGAATATCTTGGATAAAATCACCAATGGCCCCAGCTAAACGAAATATATCCTTAGGTGGCTCAAGGTTCGTAGCAGCTGAAACAAATCCTAATCCTTTTAATTCATTGGATCCTTTGTCCCCTCCAAATAAAGCCATTTGTTTAGTCTTTTTATTTACCTTTTTTTCTTTAGGTTTTTTAACTCCTTTTTGGGCTTTATTTACAAGTTTGTTCATGGTTTCCATAGACTTAACATAAACAGGAATACCTTTCTTATCTCGGTCAAGAATATAATCAGCTGCAGCTTGAGCCTTTGAAGCAGCTCTAAAAAAGAACTTATTATCTTCTTTCATAAACTGCAACAACCTTTTTCTCCAACCTTTAAGATATGCTGCACTATTCTTTAAGTTGTGATGTAATATACCAGCTTCAGCATTTAAAAAAGACGCTCCTAATTCAGCAACTAGCTCTTCTCTTGAATACTCTTTATCACCAAACTTTTTACCACCTCTAGTATTGTCATTTAATCTTTTAGGGTGCTTTGTGGAATGTATTAATTCATGAAATAAAGTACTGTAGTAAGCTTGTGGTGTTTTAAAAGTTGTGATTTTGGGTACATTTACCACATCTTTAGATGGTAAATAAAAAGCCTCTGTTCCTTGTTTCTTGATAATTGGAGCCTTTGGCATACTATTAATGATTGATTCAGCTATTTCAATCTTTTCCTCTTCTTTTTTAGGCTCTACTTTAACTGTCTTAAAATCTATTCCTTCAATATCATCCGCTGAAAATACATTATAGTATTTTAAAATTGGGAAATAATAACGATCAGCAACCTCACTTGCACTAAACTCCTTTAATATCTTAGCATTACTTAAGTTTAATTGCTTGATAAATTTAGCTCTGTTATAAGAGCTAATATATATTTTCTCAGCTGATGAAATGAAAGAAAATAGTTTTGTAAAATAAAGAACTCTATAACCTTTACTTCCTTTTTTTAACTTCCCTTTATTCTCTTCTATTTGTTTAAACGTCAAGAAGTAAGGATTACTCCATTCTTTACCTCTGATAAGTGGTATAATGAAGTTCAACAAAAAGAAGTTAATTCCCCTGTAAGCTTTTTTAGTAGAATAATTCGTTGCTATTGTTCCTGCTTCTCCAGATACTTCCTTATCCCATTGTTGTTTCCAAACTAATTCTTCACCACTTTCTATTAAATCTATGATCATATCGGTAACATAGTCATAGATCTCATCAGGTGTAATTGCTTTCCCTAATCCTTCGTCTTGGTCTTCGATATAGTCTAGACCATTTAGCTCAGCATTAATGCTACCTAAAGCTTTTTGTTCTAAACTTATGTTGAATAACTTAAAATCAGGATTTTGTTTCAGTAGGTTTGTGAGCTTAAAAACAATATCTTTCCTCCCTTCCTTTTGAGCAAGATTTATAATTTTTCTTATTTCCCCTCTTGAGGTTTCAACCCCATCTAGATTATTATATCTTTCAATTAAACTCATTTTTGATTTACCTTAATAATTGCGAAATAGTTATTGTTTGAAATTAACCCTCTTGAATTTGTTCTCACCACTGTTTTAGCTATACTATTACTTATGTTCCCTCCAATTGTAATTAACTTCCCTGGTAATACTTGTACTACAATATCAGAATGTGAAGGATCCCCACATTTAAAACTATCAAACGTTAACTTTTTAACTCGATTGCGAATGACAATATCTCCAACTTTTGGAGCATATTCACCAACCCTTTTTAAGCTTAACCCATCATAACTCCCTTTTTTTATTTTCGAAGCAAAACAAGTGTGTGAAGCAGACTTAGGAAAATTAGTCATTCCTCCTTTAGTCATTATGTAGCTAATAAAAGCAGCAGACCAAGGAGTACTATCCTTTATATATCTTTTAGCCTTTTCATCCGAATAGCCTAAGTTCTTCCAAAAAGTAAATAAAGTATTGTAGAATGTCTTGTTATCTTCTTTAATTCCTTTCCATTGTTTATAAAGGCTTTCAGCAAGCTTGTTTGTATTTTTTTTTGAAGCAAACAACAGAACTAAAGCAGTCGTTATTCCACTAATTGTTATGATTTTACTACTTGTCATTATACTCCTGTTCTTAACCAAATTTGTTGAGCTAAAGAATCATAATCTCTTTTCAAATAATTCTGGTGGATTTGCAAATGTGGATATTTACTTAAGGTGTACCATGCGGATCCTTTTTTAGGTCCTTGAACTCTTTTTTTAACTTCACCTATAAAGCTTCCATTCCATCTAAAACTATCATAATAAGTCTGTTTAGTTTTAGTGTTGTAAACTAAGACTTTTGTAACAGAAGTAAGGTTCAATAACTCACCTACTGAGTATTTGTATTTATCAGAATGCTTCTCATTGATAATGGCAACAAAAGCTTTATACTCAAGTGCATGTAACTCAGACTTTAATTTAGTTAGGAGTATCTGGCCAGTTTGCTTTTTATATTCTTTTGAAATATAATTCCATCTACTTCCTCTACTCTTAGTAGCTAACTGCATGATTGGGTTAACACTTGTCCCATCAATTTCTCCAGTCCAACCAGCCCCCATTGCATTATCATATTCTGAAGCTATTTGAGCAGGGTTGTAGCTGAGAACTTGACCTGAAGGTAAAGTCTCTGTTTGTGTTCCTTCTGTAAAACTATCAGAAGCGTTTGATTCATTGCTTTTCTTAACTTGATTTGCAACTAAATTAATTCCAAGCAATGATAGAGCTGAAAGAGCCACTATCTTTATGGTTCCTGCATTTGATTTTGCAAAACCTTTAGCAGTTTCTAATTGTTTATTTGTTTTCATAAGTGTTTAGTTTAGCTGCCAAAGCTTTTCTAAGTTCTTAAGTGAAAATATTGTACTTCTCTGATATTTCAATATGCAGGATCTTTTGATTAATGTTCTTTGGTCCTTGACCTCTGATTATAAGCTGATAGATGTAACTGACTTCTTCCTTAGAAGCAGTTGTGAAAACATTATTCTTAAAATGCTCTTTTTCAGCTGTATCTAGCTTAGAGCTATTTAAAATCTCCTGAATCATTTTCTCTTTTGACTTTGTGGCGCTAAGCATTAGTCCTCCAGTCAAAACGAGTCCACCTATAAACAATAACTTCATCCTAAATTAAATTTTTAAACTTTCGTACTTTATCAGACATTCCTGGCTTTTTACTTTTTTCTGCCAATATTTCCAATGCTGACTTATCTATATTACTGCCAATAGTTTCTAATAAATCACCAATTTTCTTTGCTCCAGATGGTGTTAATGCTGATACTTCAATTGTTACTTTTTGTGCCATTTTTATTGAAATTGTTGTTTAACTTCATTTATTTTTTCATCCAATTGAGGAGTGTTATCCTTTAAGCTTTTAGCTACTTGCGGAATCGCATTAGTTGTAAATGCTAAACGAGTAACTATTTCTAGTAGGTTATCAGAATGCTCCTCCCCAAGTTCTGATATTAACTCTATTAAAAATTGTGTTTTTTTATCCAAGGCGTTTGGTGCAGCGCCAAGTGTTTCAACTTGCTGATTCTCAGCCCCTGCTAATCCTGCTAAAGCTTGTGTTAAAGTTGGTTGCAGTTCTTTAATTACACCACCTATAGAGTTTTTAGAATCGTATTCCTCAATTTTTCTATCCAACTCATGCTCTTTTTCAATTGTCTTTAACTGACGCTCCAAATCAAAACGTTGCTCACGTTCAAGCTCATATTTTTCCTTAAATGGTGTTAAGGCGTTTACTTCATTTCTTAGTTGCTCTATTTGAAATAAATATACTTGAGACATAGGATCAGGTTGATTATGATGTGTTCCAGACAGCCCAGCTCCAACTTGTGGATAATGGTGTGTTTGGAGAGGGCTTTCTTCTGGAATATCTAAAATGAATTCTTTTGCATTTTTATAAGCATGCAACCCATTACGCTGTTTAGCCATTACAATTAACTGATCTACATGAAAGTTCTTTAAGATCTCTTTTAGATACAAATAAAAAGGTGTCCCATTTGTAAGTTGGTCAATTGGAATATATGTAGCTTGTATATTAGTATGTAACCCACCTTTAACTGCTGTTATTTTTACAGCATAACCATGTCGGTTAATTCGATCACTAAAATTGATAAGCCTATTATCTAAATCATTCATTGCCATTTCAAAATTGCTTGAGTCTGTACAATGTTATGATTTATTGAGTTTTGCGTTTTCCTTTAGTGTAGCTACGTGTAACCACTTGTAGTTTTTTACAGTTTTTTGTAGTTTATTTACAAGCAATTTTAAAATTGCTTCACTCTATTGTTACGTACTTTTTCATAGGTTCTAAAGCCAAAATAAGCTCCAACAACAGTTAGGGACAATATTTCTAAAAGTGAGATGTAAGATTCCTTTACATTAAAATTTATGCTTGCACTATCCCAAATAATTACAATTGACAAAAACAATATGAGATAGATTAATGTAAGTGGACGAACAGATTTAGCTAGCCAATTATCTGAACCCATATCAGCCTCCCATCTTGCAGTTACAGCTTCAAGTTCTGCCAAATCGAATTTAAGGTACTCAAGGGCCAATTCTTTTTCTTCCTGACTTAATGCAGTAGTCCCCTTTAGCTTATCTCCGATTTTATTGAGTAATTCTATGTCTGAAACATCTCCAGCAAAGGAAACCACTTCCCCAAGCAAACTTGGAGCTTTATCCTTAATGAATTTAAAAACTTTAGTGTCTTTAAAACGTTTTTTCGACTTTGTTTGTTTTTCATTACTCATGCTACTGGTTTTAATTGAAAGTGTGCTCCATCTTTTTTCCACAGGTCATAACCCCATTGTAATTCAACACCAAAATCTTCTTTAGCTACTTTCTTTAGATGGTCAGCTATTGGTTTTAAGTAATCCATAGACCAAGAAGCCTTGCCATTGACATAAGCGAAAATATCCACTGCATAACTCACCTCTTTTTCACCCTGCCCTTTATGTAAAGAATTTAAAGTCCATGTTACTTTACCTTTTTTAGGTTCTCCCTTGATATCAACAATTCCTTTTGCTAATAATTCTTTTGTTGTTCGACCTTTAGCATACAATTCTTTTTGCTCTTGGTCAGTTCGCTTTCCTCCATTTGAAGGGATCCCAAAATCATAAGGACTATCTGTAATGGCTTTAATGAGTATTGCAATCAACAATGAATGAACACCGTTAAGATTTTGAAGGCTTCTTTTACTTAGTTTTTGCATAATAATTAAGGTTTTAGGTTGTTTATCTTTTCTAGGATCTCCACACGCATATCAGAAAGCTCTTTATGCAATTCTTTCATCTCTCTAATTAACTGGTCTTTTTCCTTGTTAAAGTCTGCCTTAAAAGCAGTGATTCTTTCATGCAACAAGATGTTATCTTTTTCCAGCTCAGTAATTTTAGTATTGCTTACTGCTTGTTCAATCTTTAGTTTATAAAAAACACCTAGAGCTGTTAGTAAAGCTGAAAATATTGATATGAATGTTGTAATCATTATTTGAAATGCTTTTATATCCATCTTGATTTTTAATTTGTTATTGCGTTGTAATTCTGTGTAAGTTCTGCTTCTGTTAAAGCTCGATTGTAATGCTTGTAATCATATACTCTGAGGTGCGCATAAGTCCCATAAATCCCCCTGTATTTGTTTCCTATCCCTAAATCAGTGTAATTTACATTATCATTAATAGTTGTTACTAAAACAGCGTTGACATACACTTTCAACAATTGATTAATATTATCGATCACAAAATCGATTGTGTACTTTTCATTAACAACTGGAGTAAATTCTGTATCATGCCAAAGAGGATTAGTATAAAACTCCATAGAACCTCCAAAAGCATTGTTAATGGCATATAATGACCAAGTTCCACCCACATTTGAGATCTGGTTAAGCAATCTGTCTTTATTAGTTAAAGACAGATATTCAATAGTCATAGAAATCGTAAATACATCCAAAGAGTTACTGGTATCAACACTGATGTAATTATCAATACCATCTAATTCAATATAGTTACTCGCTACACCTGGAGAATTAACTAATAAACCATTATTGTTGTTACCAGATTGATCTAACCAAGTGTCGTTGTCAATACCAACTCCCCCTTGTAAATGTTGGGTTAATCCATTGATAACGATTCCTTGATGGTCCAACTGAAGTAGTAATTCTCTATCAGAATTAACAAACAATGAATTGCCTACATGCGTTAAGCTCGTCACATCATGAAACTCGGTTTTATTTTTATTGAGGTTATTAAGGAGCATAAGGTGGTAAAGTGTGAATTATAGACAGCACATTCCCTTTAATATCAAAAGTGATCAATTCGCGTCTAACATCTACGTCTGCTAATGTTTTGTAATCAATTTGAATTGTTTTTCCTACTCCCTCAATATCAGTATGTGTAAACACTTTGTTTAACAACTCTGATTCATCAGCTAACTTTTTAGTTGACTCAGCAATTTCATTGATTTTAGATGTCTGTGCTGTTAACTCAATAACTGCATTTTCAGCATTGGAACTGACTTCAACTAATGTGCTTTCTGTAGCTAAATTATTTGTAGAAGAGTTATTACAAACTTCTAAATCTTCGTTTACAATTTCTAGTCCTCCCATTTCTTTCTTTTTAATCTGTTACTTCTACAGCGTTTCTAAAAGTCACCTTTGTATGATTTGCATAAGGTGCTGATGTTTTTAACACTTTTATTCTAGCAAACCCAGTTAAATAATAACCTAATATTGCAGGTATTGAATATGCTCTTCCTGGTTTTAGTTCTACAGCTTCATCTATCAGAATTAAGCTATCTCCATCATTTTTAATTGTGCATGAAAGACAATTAGGAGGATAACGATAGCTTTCCTCCCTAAGGTCCCATTGCTGGTTAAATGTTGTAAACTTCTTTTGCATCATTTATATATCTAATAATCTGTTAGAATACTTTTCTTCAGTAGTCATCACCATTACAAAATCAAATATTAAAGGTGTGTTTGCAGGAATATCAACAGTTGGTTCAAAGGCTATTTCTAATGTATTATCTCTTTTTACAACCTCTATTATTGGTAAAAAGCGATCTTTAGGCGCCACCTCGTTTGGTAAAGTGTATAAACCATTATGTGTCATGTTGACAACATCTTGAGAGTTCTTTCTAAAAGCTATTTTAAAAGCTTTATCAGCATCAATGTCAATAGGGATTAATGCAATTTTCTCTACTAAATCATAGTCGCTTGGAAATGTAATTGGTTTCTTAATGATAGTTCCCGCTGGAATTATTGCACCAGATTCAATTACAACATTTGATGTATTGTAGTATACTTGTTCGTTTTTTTGCATTTTATTTATGATTATAGGTTGAACAAAAAAAGGCAGACAGTTTTCTGTCTGCCTTTTTTAAAATTATTCTGCAAAAAGAATATTAATTTCTTTTTGGCATTGTTTTCTTTCCTTCTGCTTCTATTCCAATAAAGCACTCATTTCCTACGACTCCTTCTGGACGTAAAAACTTAATTACAGTACTACTTCCTGCAACTAAAACAAAAGGAGTATCTAACTCTAAAAAGTCATCTCCAACTTTTTGAGACTCATCTCCTCTTAAAAGAAAACGTGAAGCTTTTAATTCAGCTACTAATTTTCCTCCTTGCTCAATTCTGATTACTCCATTTTCAATGTCAGCAGGCATTGAGTTGGTAGTATAAGATTTTGCAGCTGCATCATCTGCTGCAACTCCAGCAGCATGACTAACTCTTACCTTATCAACTACTACAGTACCTCCATTGTCGATTCTTGCTAATTTCCCATCTTGGAAATCGTTGATACCTTTTCTAACATCTTTATTTACAGACGATGATAAGATTGTAACTTCTTCGCCAGCTTTTAGGTGTGTTTTAAGCGTTAATGTTTCGTCAACTAATTCTAATTGACCGCTTTGAAATCTTGAAGCTTCTTCTGCTGAAACTGATTCAGCAGCCTTAATAAGTGCTACTTGTGACTTTAATTCTTTTTTTGATTTTGGTAATGACATCTTTAATGTGATTTTTGATTTGGTTATTATTTATTTCTTATTCTTAATATGGAGCTTGGTCGAATCCATCAGTGATGTATGCTCCATTTAATGAAAAAGCATTTTCATTTCTGTTAGTACCTTGAAGTGCAAATGCATCTTCATTATATCCATCAAGTAACATAGGCTCCTGATAAGCATCTGTAACATCCTCATAAGGATCAAATACAATAGAATAATCTCTTTCAACAGATCCTAATCCTTCAGGAATAACATGATTGATGATTTTAGCTACCATTGGATTGCCAGCTGTTCTAGCTCCAATAGGATTGTCTCCCATTAATGTCGCTTTAACAAGACTTAATGTCCCGTGCGCCATAGCTCCATATGCAGCAGATTTAGCAGCGGCGTTTTCAGTTACTAAAGTCACTCCTAATCCTAGTGCTAAAGGAATAATTGACTTAACAATATTATTTTGTAATGGGATTACTTTTGATGCAACATTAGCAACCATAAATCCTCCCATTGTTGATGCAGCATTTAAAGCGTCTGACTTTAAATTAGCAGTATTAATCATACTGGTTTTTTCTTTGTTTTTCATCTTGGTTTTCGATTTTTGATTTTGGTTTATATTGTGGTGTGCTTAACTTTTTTTTGAGGTCCCTTTAACTGTTTACCTTCATTTGAACTTTTACTACTATTCAAAGCATAATAGCCCAATAATAAAAGACCAATTCCCCCTCCAACAAGCAACATATTGTTGCTGTTATCATCATCGTTTTTTGGTGGTGTATCAACTTCTGGTCGAACTTCTGGAGTTGGTTGAACGGTTATATAATCAGGGTTTATTGGTTGTGATCTAACATTGCTGTTTGTTGGAAGTAAATTCTTAACAGTATCTATGACTCCCTTATTTTTATTGACAACTGTTTTGACTTTGTTTACTGCATTTTTCAGTTTGTCAAACTTGATGTTTTTTAATACACTTCCAATTTTTGCCATTAATGCAGATACAGCAGTTGTAGCAGAAGCCATTGTAATTGGTTCTCCAAGTCCACCGTTTTTACCATTCAAAACAGCTTGTTTGAATTTATTGACATCACCTCCAATGCCCTTGTAAAATTGCTCAGCCATGTTTTTAGCTGTTACAACTTTTCTCCATTCATATAAATCCAATCCTCTTTGTCTTGCTTGAGACTCAGTTAAGTAACCGTATTTTAAACGCTCTGTTACTTTCATTAAGTTGTATTTCAGTGCTAGTAACATTCCTCCACGCATTGCAAGCGTTACAGGGTTATATTTCACAACTGCTTTAGCTGCTGTTTTTACCCCTTGACCTACTTTCTTAACAGTATTTGATACTTTGCTTTTGGCTTTTGATAATGCGTTTTTAACTTTTGAGAAAAAGCCACCTAAACCATCTAGTCCACTTAATGAAGTACATGAGCAGTTCATTTTAGCAACTTTTCTCACATTACTAGCTGATGGCTTAACTGAAGGAATCTTTGTATTTTTTAATACAGCTTTTGGTAGAGTACCTCTTTTGATAACAGCTGGTACAACTCTACGTTGTGTTGCTCGTCTTTGTCTTAATTGCTTAACTTTTGTTAAGGCTTTAGAAGCTCCAAAAGAAACACCACTAACTCCATTACTAGGAGCTACTTCGCTAAGAACCTCCATTTCTTCCATTTCCTCCAATGTTGCCATTCTTGCAATTGGATCATCCCAGTTTTCTAAAACGTATTCAAGTTGCTCTTTAAAAACATCTGAATCAACAAATTGTGAAACGGCTTGCTTGTTTTTGTTTAGCTCAACTAAAGTGTTAGATAAGTGTTTTTTCATTGCTGCCGTTACTGCATCATCTGAAACACTTCCTAAACCTTCTAAAATATCAAACTCAGATCCAAATGTTGAACCTGCTTCTATTTTTGGGGTACCATTTAATACTTGGTGTCGTATCTTCATTTTTTTGTCGTGCTTATTGGTAAATTCTACTTCGTAATTAAAATAGTCAACCACTGGATCAACTACGATATAACTACTTCTTCCATTGATGTTTGCCCCATCTTTTGGAACTACCACATATACATGTTGGAAGTGTCCTTTTGAATTGTATTCTGTTATTCTTAAGCTATGTGGAATAGCTAGGTTAGTTAGTATTGATGAAATAAAAATTGTAAAGCAATCACAGTCTATTCCGCTCTTTCTATCTGCCCAACTTCTTAATGGTGTTCTTAACTGTTCAATTCCTGGTTGATCTTCCTTGTATTGTATATGGTTATAAAGAAAGCTCCAAACATTATTTAATGTTTGATGAAGTGAATTAGAGTGAAGCAATTTTGAAATTGCTTGTGTTTGATCTAAGGTAGAATGAACAATATTTTGAATACGGTCTAAGGTGTCGTAAACGTCGCCCTTATCAAGCTCTTCTACTTCCATCTTAGCTGGCTTAAAATACTTATTGTATTTATTCCCGTTTTTAATATTTCTCTTACCTGATGCTTTCACTTTGTTAGTACCAAATCGAATGGTTTATTGGGTAATTTTGAATACTACCACTAAATTTTATTAAGATTCTTTCTCCCTGAGGTTTATTAAGCAATGCTTGAATGTTTCTTAGGCCTTTAAGCAAGCTTACCTCTATTGGGAATTGTGGGATTGTCGTTTTTGATTTACTCTTGATTGTAAATGATTTATTATTCGGTGGGGTTCTTGCCAACTCAACAAGTTCGTTATTGCTGTTTTTGGTGTATAGTGTTGCAACAATATCGCTAATCTCTAAATCCTTCTTGTAGTTATTTGAGATAACTAGATCCGCCTTAACAATGGTTGGGCTTACCAACCTAGCTTCCACCTTAATTTTATTCAAAGGAATATCGAACTTCATCATTCTCCAGAATTCATCGGCTACTTCTTTAACCTCTCCTTCTGTTATCTTCCAAATAAACAAGGTGGATGCTATTAATGGTATGGCTTTGGCAAACAACATAATCTACTAAAAACAATAAATAGTTAACAAAAAAGAGTGAGTGGTTTAGGTTTGTTTGCTAAGCTTTTTAAATGTATTTCCAAGAAGCTTTCTTTAGTTTCAACAAATGAATTGACTATCCTATTATCTGAGCCTTTGGAATTACATCTTTCGAGAATATTTGTAACTATACTTACCATTAACAAATTTGTACTATTACACTGAAAGCTTACCTCTTGACCACTACTCAAACAATAACTATCAGGAAAGTATATAGCAATAACACAATTGCCTCCTTTATAGTTTAAATGCTTTTCTGCTATAGCCTTCAGCTTGCTATACTCAATAACATTATTTAATTCAACTATTGAATCACTGTTTACATTGATTATTAAAGCAGCAT